>NZ_JBBOUV010000002.1:0-61188 GCF_038006245.1 Paenibacillus sp. FSL R5-0908 | reverse complement strand
ATCGATCCGGAGTCTTCAGCAACTCACTTAAGTGTCTGCAGGTTCCGGATGAGCATTGCCCTGGCTAAATGCTACCGCTCACCGCTGGATCCCCTGCAGCTGCTACTCACGCTCTCCTGGATGCGGTCCATCGCCCAGGACCTTGTTACCGCCGGCGCATCGATCCGGAGTCTTCAGCTGCTTACCTAATTGTCTGCAGGTTCCGGATCTGTGCATTGTTCCTGGCTAAGTGCCACCGCTCACCGCTGGATCCTCTGCAGCTGCTGCTCACGCTCTCCTGGATGCGGTCCAGCGCCCAGGACCAAATACCGCCGGCGCATCGATCCGGAGTCTTCAGCAACTCACTTAAGTGTCTGCAGGTTCCGGATGAGCATTGCCCTGGCTAAATGCTACCGCTCACCGCTGGATCCCCTGCAGCTGCTACTCACGCTCTCCTGGATGCGGTCCAGCGCCCAGGACCTTGTTACCGCCGGCGCATCGATCCGGAGTCTTCAGCTGCTTACCTAATTGTCTGCAGGTTCCGGATCTGTGCATTGTTCCTGGCTAAGTGCCACCGCTCACCGCTGGATCCTCTGCAGCTGCTGCTCACGCTCTCCTGGATGCTGCCAGCTACCGCCGGCGAATCGATTGGGAGTCTTCAGCAGCTTACTTAAATGTCTGCAGGTTCCGGATGAGCATTGCCCTGGCTAAATGCTACCGCTCACCGCTGGATCCCCTGCAGCTGCTACTCACGCTCTCCTGGATGCGGTCCAGCGCCCAGGACCAAATACCGCCGGCGCATCGATCCGGAGTTCAGCTGCTCACCTAACTATCTGCAGGTTTCGGATCTGTGCATTGCCCTGGCTAAGTGCTGCAGCTCATGCTCTCCTGGATGCGGTCCATCGCCCAGGACCTTGTTACCGCCGGCGCATCGATCCGGAGTCTTCAGCTGCTCACCTAACTATCTGCTGGTTCCGGATCTGTGCATTGCCCTGGCTAAGTGCTGCAGCTTATCGCTGGATCCCCTGCAGCTGCTACTCACGCTCTCCTGGATGCTGTTAGCACCCAGTAGCAACCTCTACACCAGGATCTATATAGACTAATAAGCCCTTTAAGATTCAGGAACTACTTTATAATAAACTGCTTCAATACTCCCCTTAATTGGACGGACGCTAACGCCAGTTCTTTTTAGGTCAGAAATAATTATTCTGGCCTTATCTTTGTTCTGGTACCCCTCTAATATTTCTTCAGGGGTAGTATATTGTTCAAAACGTTTTCCCGCATTGGTAATTCCGGTATAAACAGCTATCTTCATTTCAATCACTCCTTCTATTCTTCAGCAGCTTACCTTAGTGTCCGCTGGTTCCGGATCTGTGCTGCAGCTCATACTCCTGGATGCTGCTAGCGTCCAAGACCGGGTAGAGTTAGTTCTTATTTACGTAATATTTGCCGGCTCGACCTTGGAATATACCGTAACTAGATGGGGAAAGAGTCAATTTATAGTCATTACTATCGTTATCACCTGTAGTAAAGGAACCATCGCTCCAGGATCTTAATTGATCCACTTTTATTCCTAGAAAATCAGCTAACGCCGTTCGTTTATCATCATTGCAAAAATCCACTTGATCCATTATTGTTCATCCTCTCAGATATTTATAAGTAAAAAAAAAACTGATTAATAGATCAAATTGATCCATTAATCAGCCTTTTCCAAATCACTAACCCTAATAGAAATCCAGGTCTATTTAATTAAATTCCTGATGCAAGGGTGAAAGTAAACTGTGACCGGTATGTCCCTACTCGCAGCCCTGTTTTTGCTCCAACTTGATAATTACTTCCACTTCCAGTTGAAACCACCTCAACTTTATCTGGAACTCTCAACATATAGGACATTGGAATTTGATATTGTCCCATACCTTGGAACTCCTCTGCTTTTGCTAACACTACTGGTTCAGCATTAAATACATAAGTGCCATTTAAGCTCAAATTAGTGTCTTGACCTGCCATTACTTTGGAATTTGAAACATCTACACTTAAAGAATTTGAAGGCATTTTAACTACCAGGTTATTCTCACCCAAGCTATTGTCGATTACTGGATCAGAAATGAAATCCGTTACCTTTAATGAGTAATTCCAGCCGGCTCCCGTCCCCCGTGAATCTTCAATAATTGAATTTGTCACACTATTAAGAACCTGATATTGATTTGTAGTACTAATGGTTACTGTGTCCAGCAGTAATCCATTAAATTGAGAGGAAAACCCTCCTGAAAGAACATTAAACGTTACATCTTCAGAACCGATTGGATTCCCCCAGCTTGGGTCCAGCGTTGGTGCTGGTGTTACTGTTGGCGTTGGTGTCGCTGTTGGCGTTGGTGTCACTGTTGGCGTTGGTGTCGCTGTTGGCGTTGGTGTCGCTGTTGGCGTTGGTGTCGCTGTTGGCGTTGGTGTCGCTGTTGGCGTTGGTGTCGCTGTTGGCGTTGGTGTCGCTGTTGGCGTTGGTGTCGCTGTTGGCGTTGGTGTCGCTGTTGGCGTTGGTGTCGCTGTTGGCGTTGGTGTTGGTGTTGCTACAGGAACAGAAGTCACGGTTTCGGTAGCTTCCCCCAATACAGCATCTGTAGTTTTATTCTTAATTGTCGCCTTTACTACGTGAGTCCCTTCGGAAATTTTTACAGGTGCAGTGTAAAGCGACTCCACCCCATCAATAGACACGTAGACTTTTGTTGTACTTGTGGGAGTAGACCCTATATCTATAGTTACAATATCATCGCTAATTAATATCTTTGGATATCCTGTTGGGATAACTATAGGAGTATTTGTAAAAGTTGTCGTGAGTATTGTACTGTAGGTCGATCCATCGCCTGCTCTGGCTTTAAATGTTATAGAACCCGACTGTGTAATTACAATAGGTGCAGTATATGGAGTCCATGTCGTTCCATTATCCAGTGAATATTCCTTAACTGAACTTGTACCATAATCCACTGTTAGTGTGTTTCTATTATAACTATCTAGAGTTTGTGAAGTTATGGTAGGCTGTTCAGGTGTAGTGGGAACATATCCCTCTGGTGCTACATTTGTCAATCCAGGTATCTTCGAACCTACACCCGTTGTAGGGCTAAGACTGTATACATTACCTGCTTTAGTTATACCTAATAAAACAGAGTCGCCGGTTCCAGCTCTTGGCTCAATAAAACCAGCAAATGCCTCTCCAGCTACACCAGTTGTCTTGAATGTAGAACCCTTCCAGTAAACTAGGTCATTACCTGCCCCTCTAGAGGGCACTAGTGCATAAAAAGCTCCCATTCCCATTGTTTTAAAAGTAGCGCCTTGTAGACCAGCGTAACCAATATCTGCGACATCAGTTAGCTCATCATTAGGACCGTAAACTCTCTTAGGTGAAGGATATGCGCTACCTGAAACCCCCGCATAACCGCTATTATTCTCACCATACACAAAAGTGGTGCCGTCTTCTTTTAGGATAAGATTTAAGCTTGTGAAGTTCGTAGATGTTGTTTTCTTAACTCCCGTAGTCATAAGCTCTTTAGAAGAGAAGTTAATTCCTCCTGTGGTGTCTGGATACCACTTAGCCATACTAGATTGACCCCATCTATAGAGATTTGATCCCTCTAATGAGGTATACAACTCAAAATACCCTACTTGAAGCGAAACATGCGTTTTCAGTACCCCATTAGGATCTTCATTGAAGGGTACTAACGCTTTAGTAGTAGAACTCGCCCTATCTTCTCCACCATCAGGGCTATAAAAACTAGTGTATGTGTATGTCTGACCGTTTATAATAAAATATCTTCTTGACTTATCGTAATGATTATATGAAAAATTATAACTACCATCTGTCTCTTTTTTGAGAGATCCATCCGAAGTTAGCATTACATTATTCACAAACTTTAAGTCAAATGACCCATTCGTAAAGGCAGGTATTCCAGTTTGGGGCATAGATACACCAAGATTTGCATTCAAGCCCAGGACATTATAACCAACAAAGAATACTTGTGTGTCTTTTACGAAGAAAACACCCATATCGGAATATACCAATATCTTTTTAACTCCAGTGAGATCAGTACTATCTAATCCATTCTTAACAAAACCAGGTGTAGTTCTATCTGCAACACTTCCTGTACCTAACTGACCTTTTATCCCTTCGCCCCATGCGTGTACTTTTCCATCAGTTGTCAGGGCGAAATAACTGGGAGCTACAACACCACTCATATTAAGCTTGTAAGAAACTAAAGATGTATACGTTAAAGAACTAATTTTTGTATTTGTACTACTGTTCCAAATGTAGCCGTCTCTATCCCTGTAATATCCAGGTACACGATCTAGAATATTAGCATCATAAGGATACTCCAATGTGTTATTGTGGAAATAAGCTTTTGACTCATCTGAAAATGTAACTCTAAAATACACATCATTATCCAGGGCATAGGTAGTAGTTACATCAACTACAGATTTGAAAGACGCCCCCTGTGCCTTAGGTGCCATTCCAGAAAAGGTTAATGCCGGAACTAATAACATCAGAACTAAGAAAAATATAAATCCACTTCTAGTCTTCTTATACGTAGTGTGAGTCCGTTGTTTCCTCATTTTTTTCCTCCAGTATTCGAATTTATATTCCTGCTGTTGCAGTGTAACTAAATGTTGAGGTATAGGTACCTTGTAGCAAACCTACCTGTTGTCCGTTACTACCCATAATCAGCTTAGGAACATTCAAGGTGTAATTAACTAAAAATTGATGAGTTCCCGCCCCTTCAGAGGGAATCACTGCTACAATACGACTGTCTGCTGAGGAGAGCACCTGTTGATTTGCTAACTCTCCCTTGGCTCCTTGGAAATCAATTGGTGTCCCGACAATAGCACTTTTGTACAAGGTTGAGAACGATACAGCTGATGCAGGAATGACAAATTCAACTGCCTTTCCACCTACCATTTTTGTCAGTTTAAAATCGGAAGCCCTGAGTACAACACCCCAACCAGCTGCAGTACCACGCGCATCTAGTACATACAAATTACTGTTAGCAGCTGAACTCTGGTTCTGCTTCAAATCAAGCGTTACATCCGTAAAGGTTGGTTTCGTTTGAGTTATTTGAAGCCCCGCACCAGTTACCACAACTTCTGATTCACCTGTATCTGCGGCATAAGCAGACATTGGAACTGCTAAGGCTACCAGCATTAAAATACTTAATAATACTTTTTTCATGATTCTCCTCCTCGAAAATTTATCTTTGTTAGAAATCAGCCTACACTGCGAACATCACCACCTCCTTTCAAGACAATAAAACAACAAAAAACGAACCCTAAAAATATAGAGTCCGTTCTTAATAATTCCTTCTTAGTTTTCTAATTGCTTATCTACGGGTTTAATAGCCTCCGGATCAGACTCTTTCTCTTCTTCCTTTTCCTTTTTCCGTTTCCAAAGCAGTAACAACAACCAAAAAAACAAAAAGAAAAAGATAACAATAATTATGATTACTAAAATAACTACCCAAAGATGAAGCTCTAACCAATCCCAAAATGTTTGAGTTACTTCTATTTTTCCGTTTTGTATTAAAGCCTCTTTAGATACGTTGGATTGCTCAGGACTAATAGAAAACGAAAAAGTACGACTTATTGTTTTTCCGGAAAAAGTCGCTTCATAATACGCCTCGTATGTGTCTGGTAACAAAAGAGTCTCATTCACGATATAAACCATATCTGCTGTTGTCCCACCATAGATTGACTCTGCAGCGTAATCCTGTTTATAGATTATTTGACCTTTACTATCATTTATACGAATTTTACCTTTAGGTTTTTCAAGTATAGTTCCTGAATTACTGAGCTCCACCGTCAGCCTGGAATATCCCGAACTAACATAATCATGTTTAAAACTATCAATGCTCATATTATGCTTCGCCTGATCTGCTTTGTATTCCAGAACCATCTGCACGCCACTTCGGTTAACCACATCAATGGCTAATGATGCTTGCTGCCCTTGAATGTTAGGATTTTGTTCTGCTGCCTTGATCAGCTCTTCAGCAGCAATAACGCCGACATACTGACCTGGAGTAATATCCGCTGGTACAGTCAATTTATAAGTAAAACTGCGTTCTTCTTTAGGCTTCAGAGTGAATTCATTCACTCCTTGCGGCTCCATCCATTTTCCCACGAGCTTAAGTTCCTGATCCTTTTCCGAAAAGCTCCTCCCCCCATTCTGAGCTGGTAGAGCATCTGCTGGATACATTTTAATCTTTACAGGATTGTCTTTTGCATTTCGAATGAAAAAAGTATATTCCCGAGTGTCACCAGGCTTGATCTGGTCTTTATAGTAACCTCGACCTTCTTCCACTTCTTTAGTTGGTGAAAGTACGAATGAGCTTTCTGCGTTTGCCATCCCCACCAAAAATACACACCAGATCATCAAAACGGATGAAATGATTTTGAAATAACCGGTCCTTATTTTCTTCATTTTTTCTTTCCTCTCTAACTGCTTAAATTCCTGAAACCAATGTGCAAGTCATTGTTGATGAATAACTTCCGGTTAACATGCCTATTCTTCCCTCAGGTATTGACATCCCCTGGGCGTTCTTAATATTAAGTAAAGCCGGTACGCTGATATTTAGATTAATAGCAGCCTTAAATGTACCTCTACCAGATCCCTCTGAAGCCTGAAGAACAGTCTGCGAGTCCGAGAAAAATCCAGAACCTAAGAATATCCCCTCTGGATTACCCTCAATAGCCTCTAAATCAGTAACCGTGAAAGCAACATAACTTGACGGGAAACTTGCGGTTACGTGACGATTATCCGAGTAAGATCTAGTCACAATAAAATCCTGCATTGATATATCGTATTGCCACCCACTTTCTGATGAATTCCCAATCTCCACGGTAAGAGTTTTCGAAAGTGTTACTCCAGACATATCAATACTGGGAGAATCTATTGAAGGAACAACCTTCAGTAATTGAGAAGAGTACACTTCAGTTATTACAGTATCTTTCTCAACTTTATAAACATCATCTAGGACACTCATCTCCACATTCATCTGTTCATCTGAACTCACATGATTTTCTTCTACATTATCGGCAAGCACCTCTGTTATTGAACCGATATTAAGAAATCCTCCAACAGTCAGAAAAAAGATAATAAATATGTATATCCAAGTTTTTTTCATTTCAACAACACCTTTCATCCAACATAATGTGTCAGATTTTCATTTCAATGAGACGTTTCACAGAGAGTGAAATGGGCATATCAAGATCTGTTTGAAAATATTGACTAGCCTCACGTAATGCCAATGAATAAGCTTCTTCAACATTCACATTGGAAGCACGGATATTTCTCACGGCAAGTTCAACGATTTTTGAATTAATAATACTATTCTCCATGTTCATTCTTCCTTTCAAAAATAGGTCAAGTTCTAAATCAATAAAGTAAAATAACGCTACAAAAAACCCCAAACGTCAAGAATGGAGCTAATGGGATTGACTTAACATTTACTCTATCTTTTAAGAGTCGGAAGATAAGATATAGCATCGCGGAGATGCTCATCCCCATTATCACAAAGAGTGTTTTTTCCAAACCAAGAACCAGTCCAATCAATGCAATTAGCTTAATATCGCCAGCACCAATCGCGTTTGAGTTAACAAAAAAAAGAATTGTGAGTATTAAAGCTGGTATGAGTCCGAAATAAAACTGGACATCAAACATTCTGATTACGAAGATCAATATAAGCAAAGGATGAATGATTTTGTTTGGAATTCTTCTTGTCCTGATATCCGTATAGCTAAATATCATACAGATTAAAATTAGAGCAATAAGCAGCAGTATAATATTCACCTCCAAATCAAAATAACAATAGCCATATCCGAGGATATGGCTACTGTTAACAGAATTAATTACTCTTCAAATTTTGAACATCATCATACATTGAACCCCATATTTCAACCTTCTTTTCAAAACATACTTTCAATCCAGTCATACCTGATTCAGATGAGTATACTTTTATTGTGTAGGATCCATTAGGTGAGTTAACAGCAGTAAAAAATTTCCTATCATTATATACCTTCCCTGAATCCGATTTTACGCTTTGTATTGGCAGCTCCCAAGTTGCTGTATTGTTATTACCCGATGTTTTTTCCATTTTAATAGTTTTAACCAGAGTACCTCTCGTATCATAAACCATCGCATACATTGCGTCCGGACCTTTAAAACTTCCACCTATCGGTTCTGCAGTATTATTCAACCCCGTTGGTACTTTTGTTTCCCAATCATTGCTATAGTCAGTATTCACCTTAACCTCAAAACCGTATCCTGCCCGAGTAATCCTATTAGGATCTTTAGAAGATTTACTTGCATAAGGTATGATTTCCCATGATCCTCTACTTTCCCGATCAGATTCTTTAGGTTTCTTGAGGTCCGTTGCAATCCCTTGCTTTGTAGTAACTGTTGAGGTTACTTTCAACTCTTCTTGATACGAGACACTTCTGTTTTCCCAAATGGGATCACTATAGTCAGTGTAACTATATGAACTATAGTACTCTTTCCCATTAATATCTTTCCAGGTGTAATAACTAGTCTTAGTGTGATATCCCGTTATAAGACTATATGTTACTTTCCAATTCCCTTCTAGCTTAGGTGAACAATTTCCGTCACTCGATCCAGAACGCCCGTTTATTGTACATCCAGTAGATGCAATATTGTTTGAACGGTCCTTATCTTCAACCTCATTTAGTGGATCTACATGAACTGTGATATTGTGTACTCCCTCACCACCAGACCAAGTAAACCCGCCGACAGTAGCCGTTTGATTAGCCAATAGATCTTTTCTTAGCTCATGAATTTGGTTTCCATTATCATAGAAACGAATACGCACATTAGATTTACCATTATCACCGATATTTTTAACTTTAGCAGAAATTATAGATGAATCTCCAACTACTAACGTTGAAGGGGCTGCCGTCACTGATTGGGCAACCAAGTCAGTTGATGGTTCAGCCACTTCGATTAACCACTCACCACTAATTTCATTGTTAAGATATGCTGCAGCTGGTGACTCCAGCGCACGATTCTGATGATTTGGATTGTTGATCGTTGCTTTCGCCTTAATATAATACTTACCAGGCTTTTTCCCAACATCGATTTTACCTAGAAAAAAGGATAATGTTGTACCATTGGTTATAGTTTGAGGTAGCGCCGTCTGGTTACTGTACATAGTGAACTCACCAGTCACCGCACCACCGATTTTCATTTCTGCAGTATTAGGGATTCCAGCTACGTTAACTGAATCAGAAGTGATAAAATCTTCTCCATCATAACGAACTTTAGCCCATAACTGACCACCTTCTGTAAGCGTTAATTCAGTTGGTTTATAGTCCATAGGTGTATTGTCAGCCAGTGTCAAACTCTTAATAGCGGTTCTGCCATAACCATCTTCTACAATAATATCAACGTCTTTCCCTAGAACTTTAAGAATCTTCTTAGCTTCGAAATTGAGAGTTTTACTTAAGGTATCTTCAGTAGTATTTATCAATTTCCCATCTGTTAATGAGACAACGTTACTTAGATCCGGAAAAGCTCCTTTAGGCGCTGCAACTACACGAATATTACGTTCACTATAACCTGAAGCAGTAAAACTTATTGTCAAATTATTACCCTGGACAACGTTCAATTCAGGCCAAGGTGAAACACTGTAATAAGCAGTTCTCTCAGTTTCAGATGTTTTTTCAGTTTTCACAAATTTTATTCCCAATCGCTGTACTATTCCCGATGTACGAATGAGAGGGTAATAGTTTTCCAATTTATAAAAAAAGGGATGCCCTTCTTTAAAAATCGCATCATCAGCACTTAACATGAAATTATCACGATAATACTTTAGTTGTTTAGTACTTACAGTTAGATTATTGGAATTAATTGCATCAAATAATGTACCAAAGCTTGATGCACTTTTATACACCAAACCAAACCCATTCTCTTTATCAAAATCCTCCCCTGGACTATTTTTCACATTGAAAACATCATAATTATTAATAATGCTTGATTTATTATTTGGAAAACTAAAAACACTTTTCCAGCCCGTTAACTTCCACACGTTCCCGTTAACATCTTTATCAATGGCTGGAATATAACCATTAAGCGCAGTCCCTTCATAGTCATAGTTCCAAAGAGGCACATATTTTTTCACCATTGGATCAGCTGACGCAGCGCTAGACACTGCACCGAACATAACAAAGAAACATGATATAATTAGCATTATTTTCCTTTTCAAACGTAACCCTCCTCTTTTCTCTTAGCAAAAAGACCCCTCATTTTAGAAGGGGTCTTTTTGCTAAGATTATGATTTTTATTCGACTCATAAAAGCAGATTACTTTAAAGATTGGGCTGCTTTAATTACTTCAGACAAAAGGCTCTCATTATCTCCATTTTTAACTACTGCATCTTTCTTATGTTCGGAAAAATCCCTTACAAGGTTTGAATCTTGAACATCAAAAATAACTGAAAAGTTTTCCCAAAATGCATTTGTAGGATCTACCATCGAGAAAGAAACAAATCCCTTTCCTTGTCCAACAGCAAAAGTATATTTATTCCCTGGTGTTAACAAACTACCACCGCCAGGATTATAATATGTTCCCTTCACATCTTTCGGAAGCGTAAAAGTAACCACGCCGTTTGTAAGGCTTATATTATCCACAAACAAAACTTTTCCAAGGTCTTTGTTTTCTTGATTCCAACCGAAATCCTTATTAGGCTGCTGTGATCCATTATCAACTGGTTTCTTTGTATCAGTTGTAATACTCACAATTCTTTGTTTCTGATCCCATCCGACTTGAGCTCCTAAAGCCTCTGACACAAATCGCAGTGGAACAAAGACACGGGATTGTTGTAAACGTGCCGGAACATCAAGTTTTTTTATAACAGTATCCACCACTACAGAAGTGCTGTTTACCTTCATTGTAATCTTTTTATCACCTTGTTGAACTGTAACTACTCTCTCTTTGCTATAGCCCACATTTGCGCCCAATGCTTCAGACACAAATCGAATAGGAATCATCACCCTATCACCTTCTGTATAGGGTTTTGCATCTGGAAATGTGACGTTTTTATTATTCACCTTTACCGTGACTCCCTGAACTTGGGCAGCAGAAACACCAGCAATACCAACAATATTAAAGAGCATGAGGAGAGAAATTATCAACTTCATACTTTTATTCGTTTTCATTTTGATCACCCTTCCCCTTATTTTCATACGGTACTACTTCATAAAGATCTTTCAATAATTTATTAATTG
Organism: Paenibacillus sp. FSL R5-0908; assembly: GCF_038006245.1. Taxonomy (NCBI): domain Bacteria; kingdom Bacillati; phylum Bacillota; class Bacilli; order Caryophanales; family Paenibacillaceae; genus Paenibacillus; species Paenibacillus sp. FSL R5-0908. Next base: position 49,935 of record NZ_JBBOUV010000002.1, on the reverse strand, counting down.
AAGTTGTTGCTTCATTAAATATTTGTTGACTTTGCTGCACCTTTTCTTTCCATTCAGTACCACCAAAATCATTCACTTTCGAACCTAAAAGCTTTATTGCTGTTCGTATCGCTTCTGAACTATCTACGTTGTTTATTTCACAGTAATTTTGTAGTATCTTAGCTGATTCATCATCCAGCCTCAATCCTGTTCGTTTGACCTTCGGATTCTCTGCTGGAGGTCGCCCTCTATTCCTTTTTTTCACTTGGTTTAAAGGCGTTTCTTTCTCCTTCATCGTATCACCTTATTTTATGTCATACCTAATTATAATTTTTGTCCGACATAAAGTAAAGATAATTTTCAGACTATTAAGATTTTATACCTACCGGAAGTAAGTACACCTTTCCACTCTCCTGGTATTCCATGATAGCAGCGGCTTGCTCAACGGTCACTTCAAGCACAACTACTACTGGAATAAGACTATTACCTGATGCTACATCAGGTGCTGTTCCTTCTGAATTCAGGCGCTTTAAGACCTTAATATTAGTTAACTTTGGATTTACAACTTTTTTGCTAAGGTTTGTAGCCTCATCCCTTACATAAGCGATAACATTGACATATACACCAGGTTTAGCGTCGTCCCCTGCAGATCGGACTAAATCAGTGGCTATCCCGATTTCAGTCATTCCCTCTTTAAGACCAATACTACTGCCAACTTCTGAATTCAAGGATGTCGTATTATAAGTTGTCCTAACCGGTTCGTTATTTCTAATACCATACTCCCCTGCATAAAGATCACCGAATTTGAGATCTTCAGCATCAAGAACCGCATCTGTTGGAATTTCACTCAGAACTATTTCGCGATATTGCAACTTGTCTTTTGTTATTTCGGTAAATGGTGCAATGTCCTGTTTGGCTACAACAACCCTTTGCGTTTCTACCTGTTGAGATATATTTCTATTTTGAACGGTGTAAACTCCGATTAATATTACAAGTCCAATAACGATAAATGAAAGAGCCCGTGTATATTTGTTCCAAAATCGCTTCAAAAGATTACGCCTCCTCGTTAATGTGTTTCTTTTTTTCTCTGTTATATATAAATACTCTCATACGCTATTCTTCGACTTAATGAAAGAGGATAACTTATTTCTTTTATTGAGTATGAAATCCTTGTTTTGAACTCAACCTGAATCCAAGGGATTCCATCTGAATCATAAGAGATCTTTAAATCTAACTGACTTCCGCTCATGTATGCATTCTCCATCAATGGATCAAGGTTCATATAGCGAATAAATTCACGCTTCACTGCACTCCTCAACATATCTTCATCAAGTGTTACCGTACCTTGTTGAGCATCCGTTACAATTCCTGACTCAATTATCCCTGCATCAATTGAATGCTCGAAACCCCGACCTGACTTAGCGTATAGATAGCCAACTGAATACGTGTCAAAGGAGAAAATGACAAAGAATGTCCCTATTAGAATAGCCCCCCATAATTTCATCCACATTTAGTTACCCTCCTTCTCTGATCAGCTTATGGGCAAGACCTGTAACCTTAACGTTAATGGGCAAGCTAAAGGATAATCCTAAAATTTTGGCAGCATAAATATCTACTGTCTTTGATACCTTTATCTCTAATACGTCCCCTCTCTGTACAGTCTGTGAAGTAGCTTGGAAGGTTATCTTCGAAGGATCCATACCAGCCCTTACCAATAAATCATTAAATTGTTGTCTAGTTTGTGCATTCGCGCCATTTTGCACCTTCATTACTTGCAAAACTTCATTAGCAGCACTGTTAATAATGCCCTTGGCCTCTGTGTACTGCCATATTGATAATCCGAACATGACAAAAAAAGTAACTATTAGAGAATAAAAAAGGATAGAGACATGACTGTCCCCATCCTCTCTTTTTATCAGATTCTTCATTTTTCTTCTCATAAAATCAGTTAATTTCATTGACTTTGTTAGAAATTTTATCGAAAATCAACGGAATCAGTTTATCTTTAAACAGTACAAAAACAAGAACAATCAATATAATAGTAACAAATGTAACTACAACCCAATTCACGCCATCGCCTTTATCTCCATTGATAAGGGACATACTTTTAGAATAAAGTTTAGCACCTACATTTTTAAAATTATTTTTAGCTTTTCCGATGATACTAGACATATAATATCTCCTCCATATTTTAATTTTTTTAAAGTGCAGCAAGACCTGCAAAAAGTTTAAATCCCATCAAACCCATAAAAATCATGTCATGAAAGATTAGAATCCCATAGAATAAATTCATTTTTTCGGGATTTCCTTTGGTGAGCTCTATCAGTGAAAGTCTACGTAAATCCCTTAAATCATTTTTTATTGAGTTTAAATCATCTTCCCCTTCGTGGAATCCTTTCTCCAAAATAACATTGACTACAGATACAAAATCGTACATTACTGGAAGATCAATATCTTCTGCAAAGATTTTCAGTGCGTCTTTCATTAACATCCTGTCGCTATTAGCAATTAAACGCTTGAGCATTTGCCCAAGAAGTTCGCTACCTTGATTACTGGCTGCTTCGAATATACCTTTTAAGGGCTTACCGACCTCTAGCGCGTTAATCATTTTGCTAATGAGATTTGGAAGATCCCTAATCAATAAATTCTGCCTTTTTTTGTGCTGTTTTGAAATATCATTAATATCGTTCCAAATTAAAAGCCCCACTGAAAGTGGGACTAGTGTATAAAGTATTGGCATATGCGTCACTACTGGTAACAACACCATTATTGGAACAAACAGTAATGATTTTAGTATCGTTTTGGAAATGAAATATGGGTAACTATCCTTTTTATTCAGAGTCAAATATTTTGCCCTTGTAACTTCTCCAAATATTTGATCTAACCATTTCCATTTTTCAAGCCGGTCCGAAAAAAGAACAAGAAAAGAATTTTGTTCCATTCGCTGGATTTCTTTCTCGTCCATATTTAGAAAAACAGCCATTTTTGTTATTTTTTTTTGCCTATCAAATCCAGGCAAGATAATAGACAGCACTGGCAGAGACATGATTAGTATCACAATTGAAAACAAAAATGAAAGATTCGTTTTTTTCACCTCCTTTAATTAATTTATAAATAATGTTCTTCGTAATTAATAAAAAAACGACCATCTTCCCCCAAAAGGGTAGTAAGTCGTTGATGATATTACAAGTTGTCTAAATCTAATCTTAAATACTTATCCCTGCCCAAATATGCGAAAAAAGTAGTCAACAATAAGGTTCCAACTAATATTTTGCCTGGTGTAGTCAATAAGCTTAATGATGAACCCATACTCTCCATATTTTTTTCAAGATAAGCGAATAAAAAAATTATTGCCCATCCTGCAGGAAAAATAACGAAAAACTTATTTCGTTTAGTCCTGTTCTCAACATCAATAGTTTGGAGCAAGGCGATGTCACTCTTAATATCATCATTTGACTCCTTAATACTTTTAATGGACTTCGTATGGAACCCATCAATATTCCCCATTATTATCTTTTCACATAGATCATCGAACTTCCGAAACTGAACTTTAGCACTCATTTGCTTTAGAGCAGTTCGTGGATCTACCCCAAGTAAAAGAGAATTATACAGATTTTCAAAAAGTGGTTTAGTGACACCAGACATTACTGGCAAAGACATTTCCAAAGATTTTTGAAGAGATTTGCAATCCCTCATCATGGATACTAAAAGTCTTACATTTGTAGGCAGATTAAAAAGCATAGCCTTTCTTCTAGAATATTTTAATTTTGAAAAGACTAATCGCGGCACAAAAAAACCGATAACTGTTCCGACTACTGCGAACATTAGGTTATCGGTTATAAACGCGATTGAAATTCCTACCACCATTGAAATTATCATAAGAATAATATAGTGCTTTAGCTGAAACTTTAAGCCTAGATCAGTGGCTTGATCCTTTACACTATCAAAACCAAAAGCATTTCGTAGCCGGTTACTCCTCACTTCACTTTTTTTCTTAGGTAATATGCTGGATATACCATAAGTTATAACAATAACTGCAAATGCAATAAGTGCAAAACTCATATACCCTCCACCTCACACCAGCGATGATATTCTTTTTCATCAGGTTCTTCTGATTGAATTTTTTCCAAAAAGCTTGTTGATTTAATCTTATTTTTAAACTCTAAAACCTGAGTTGTAGGGTTATACTTGAAAATTGTATTTAAAACAGGCTCCTCTGTTCCTTTGTAACTAATCAGTTCACTTATTTCCATCAAAACTCTCACACCAGTTTTCTTCGATCTTTTCTGAAATAATATAAGATCCAAGGAACCAGCAACTTGCGCTGCAGCTGCATTAGTATTCCCGTTAAGTTGCAATAACCGTACAGCTGCTTCTGCTGCGCTATTGGCATGAATGGTTGTCCAAATAACATGACCTGTATTCATGGCAATTAAAGCTTCAGAAGCCGCCTCTTCATCTCTTATTTCGCCAATAGCCAATACAGAAGGCTTTAACCGAAGAGTAGCCTTAACTAATTTTCCAATACCATAACTTTTGTCTTTATCCTCAATATTTTTAACTAACAAAGATGGTAAATTGGGATAATCTTTATATTGCAATTTGCTTGCATACATCAACTCCTCAGAGTCCTCAATTGAAATGATTCTAGTAATCTTTGGAACATATTGAGGGAACATAAGCAATTTAGCAGTTTTACCACTGTTTGTCCCACCAGCAACCAGAGTATTCGCCCCCATTTTTATGGCGAATTGAAGAAACTCGGTTCCTTCCAGGCTTATATTTCCATAGTTTATACATTCTTCGTCTGTGTATACGTTAGGAGGAAATTTTCTTATTGAAATAAGAGAGTGACCACCACTCACCCCTGAGTAATGTTTATTATCTGCAACAGCACAAATTCTAAAGCCTCGATAGTTAGCATCAATAATTGGTTCATTACTCGACAATGGCTTTCCTATCGGCATCAGCATTTTGTCAATGGTCTGTATTAAATGCTCCGTACCCTGAAATTTTATATGCTCCATATGGATATCTTTACCATTAATTTCTGCAATGACCTGATCAGGACCGTTGATTTCGATTGAACTAATGGTTGGATCATCTAAAATTTCCTGGATTACACCAAGCTCTGTAATTTCTTTTTGCACCATCTCAATAACATCAGTGATTGGCATCGTAAAAACAAAATCCGTGATACTTCTCACCATATCAGCAATCAAATATTTAATTTTTTGTCTTTTATCTTCGTTTGTCAGTGAACTCACATAATCATCTAAATGCCCCTCAGCGAGTTGTCCTCTTATTCTTTCAGTAATAGATGTTATGTTCTTCATTTCCAAGTCCGAAAGTTCTGTCTTTGCTTCTCTTAAATGATATTTAAGAGTTAAATGATCCATTGGATCAATCAGCCCAATATTTTCATTTCCTGTTTTGAGGCTATTTCGCGGACTCCATTGAATTACATTAGGCTCAATTTCCGAAATTTTTTTGGCTAGTTCGCTGTGTTTGGTATAAATTGCGATATTATTAGATTGCAAATGATTAGTGGCAGAAAATAAAATCAGCCTTTCTTTCTCTATACCAAACACTTCATTACTTTTTTTAGAAAAAGTATAATTATTCACGAATTCAATTTCACTCAAACTATAGAAAACAATGATATCTGCAACTTTCATTCCATACAAAGTTGCTGGATGAATCATTGTTCCTTGACTAACGAAAAAAATATAATCATACATACTGGAAAGTTTATTCTTTAAATAAAGCGGTAATTCGATCAATGAACTGTTGCTGTTAATTCTTCTAGTAACTGGATTTTCAGGGTTAGATCGTGGATTCATCAATATATAATCACTGCTATCATTCTTCGTGTAAATATATTCACTCATTTCAGCTGGTGCATTGCGGTCATAGTCCAAGAGTAACTGATCCATGGACTTTTCCTTATCAATCTTGACCGCTTCTTCACCTAGCGCATAAGCTATCCGTGGAATACCAAGACATGGAAATTCAACAATGATACTTTTTTTATTTTTTGGAAGTTGTCCAATTGTCTTTTGCAAATATCCGATAGTATCACCACCACCAGGATTTGCAATCATCAGTGTTCTACTATCCGTTTTAATTTCCGACATATCTTTCATTTTTCCTTTCTATAATCCTATTTTATATAGCTTACTTCAGTAGCCTTATATCATATCCTGTAACCAAACGATATCTTCAAATCCTGTAAACCCTCCAGCATCTAAAATCTCTTTGAGAGCATTTTGACCACCTATCGGATTATACGGACAATTAGGGCTATGACAAAAAGCCAGATACCCCAATTTAGGATGTTTAAATGCGTATCCGCGCGGCATAATATAACCGCCACTCACCTTAAATTTTTGTGTTCCCAACTTTACGATCTCCAAAGCATCATTAATTAATTTGGTATCCTCTAGCAATTTTATTTCCTCCTTCTCTCGCCTTTAACATCATTAAAACAAAAGGAACAGCACTATTAACTGTGCTGTTCCTTTTGTTTTAATATCGTCCACATTTCTTTAACTCTTTCTATTGATTGAATTCCACCTTCCCAAAAAATAGATGAATCTAATTTGAATAACTCTTCTTCAAATTCTTTTTCAGCTACTTCGTAATCACTATCGATCATAACTACTCGCTCTGGATTTATATTTTCATCTGAAACAACGGCACATGCCTCTTCAAGATTCATTCTCTGACTCAGCAGTTTCAGTTTTAGTAGCGCAATCATATCTTCATCCGTCAATTTTCTTCGTTTCTCTTTACGCCCGAATTGATACCCAGCATTCTCTAAACTGTAAACCCAGCGCCTCGCAGAGCTTTCAGCAAGTTCTAAAACTTCTGCCGCCTCTTTAAAAGACCAGATTCCCATGTTACCCCCCTCTTTAAACAAAAAAAGCGCCTACTATCGGCACCTTCACGCTTAATATGATTTTCGAAAGAAGTATCACTTCTTAACTCAATGTCCCTCGTGTAACTGCCTGGTGTCAAAAATTATCATGTTATAAGAATATCACGTATTTCAGCCTGTAACGTACCTAAAAAGTATGATACAAGTATGATTTGAAATATTTAGCTGTAGCAGCATCCAGGAGAGCGTGAGTAGCAGCTGTAGGAGATCCAGCGGTGAGCGGTGGCAATTAGCCAGGGCAATGCTCAGATCCGGTTCCTGTAGACACATAAGTGAGCTGCTGATCGATGCGCCGGCGGTAGCTGGTCCTGTGCGCTGGACCGCATCCAGGAGAGCGTGAGTAGCAGCTGCAGGAGATCCAGCGATGAGCGGTAGCAATTAGCCAGGAACAATGCTCAGATCCGGAACCTGCAGACACATAAGTGAGCTGCTGATCGATGCGCCGGCGATACCTGGTCCTGTGCGCTGGATCGCATCCAGGAGAGCGTGAGTAGCAGCTGCAGGGGATCCAGCGGTAAGCGGTAGCAATTAGCCAGGGCAATGCTCAGATCCGGTTCCTATAGACACATAAGTGAGCTGCTGATCGATGCGCCGGCGATACCTGGTCCTGTGCGCTGGATCGCATCCAGGAGAGCGTGAGTAGCAGCTGCAGGAGATCCAGCGGTGAGCGGTGGCAATTAGGCAGGCCAATGCCCGAATTTGATTCCTGCAGACACTAAGTGAGCTGTTACTGCAGGGATCTACCGGTGAGTTCTAGTTACTCAATCTCTTGTAAAGCAATGAGCACTAAAATAAGCACTGTAAAAATTAACTTTGGCTCAATTAGTAGATTTCGTAATTATCTATTTAATAAACCTTGCTTTACCTTGTAAAGTTTATAAGCCTCTTCATAACATGTAGAAAAATATCCAGTTGGATTGTTTATTTTCAAATGCATAGATACACCACCAGAAACCAAATCAAGATTACAAGATTTTTCGAAGTAGAGTTCACACGCTTTAATAACTATTTCTGGTAAGAGAATATCTTTATGATGGCTGCTTAACATTAGAAAGATAGATTCTATATAACTATCATTCATTGGTATATTATCTGCTACGTAGCAATATTTAGGCACATTAGTACAGAGCACTTCGTATATTCTATTTAAATTATCATCAATGTTATTCAATGGAAGATTCATAGAGGCGGCGATAGCCGACCCATTCAATCTATCATTCAATATTGAATCTGAAGTAGTCTTTGAAGTAATCTCTGGTATTGCTGTTCCAGCAGGGAGGTTCGGAGTTCGATTCTGGAAGTTCGAGTATCCAGATTGACCGTTCGAAATTCCTGTATGGTGATTCGAATCTCCAATTTGGACCTCCGAACTTCCATTTTGGAACTTGCTATCTCCAAAATGGTCTTCCGAACTTCCATTTTGGAACTTCGGGTATGTCATTTGAAAGTTTGTTATATTTAGCGTTCGTTGTAATGATTCGTATCCCTCTAAGTGATAACCTTTTATACTTAGATCAGTCATAATTTGTATTAAATCTACTCTGTATTGAAATGTTTTATCCCAAGAATAATTAGGATTTCTTCTCTCGTAGATCCATCCACCGTCAATCAAATTTTTTATTTTTCTTCTTATGGTTTGAATACTTGCCTTAAGCATTAATTCCTCAGACAATTCTTCTGCTTTTTTATAAAACCAACCATGATCACGTTTTAGATTTGGCTGCAGTCCATTGGTAGACATACGCTCAGTTTCTTCTTGAATTAACTTATCTGCATCTTTGACTCTTTCAGACCAATAAATAAATTGATTTAGTATTAATGCTGACACGTAATCGCCGGTTAAAGCTACCAGTTCCTCTTTAATAACGACCCGTTTTAGTTTCATTGGATTTTGCATAATTACCTCCTGATTATGTAAAATGTGACAGAAAGAGCTTCCTTTTTAAATTGCTATGAGATCGATTGTATATATGTTCTGGTAGTGGCAAAGGGACTGCAGTCGTTACTATTATGAATTTTTCATATAGTGCGAAATTATAAATAGCAAAGATCTTAAGCCAGCGCATTCATACGTAGTCCTATAAATCTACTTCTAACGCACACCGTGGAAAAAAGGATCCTTTTCATGGCTTAGATGAATTACCCCTCTAATAGATGGATTTTAATTGTTTATGAATACAGAAAAAGCCCACGATCTGCCTGTACAAAGACAAATCGAGGGCTTGTAAACACTTGAAAAATAGATGACACTATGGTAAATTAATATATATCAATACCATAAATAAGGTATTAAGAAATACCCCAGGTCATTGTTAAAGCACTGATTCACCGATGTCCAGATCGGTTGATTCGGCACCTAGTATCAGAGCTCCAACTCTTCTACTAGAAGCTTTTTCAATGGCTATTTCTTTGTCAAAAGAACAATTTAAGTTATCCACATTTTAGCACATAAGGTTATAAAAAAGAAGAGAAAAGTTGTTCACAGCCTTGCTCCAAACCTATATTTTGTCGGAATTTTGCTTATTTTTTCTAAACATGCACCATAAAAACGCAAGCCCTGATTCTACTAAAAATACCCAACCTAAAACTGGTGTTGTCAAAATTTCCATTCTACTCTCTCCCTTTGTATGTTATTCTGGAGAGGCGTGGTACCGGCAAAGTTTCACGCCTCTTACAAGTCGATTGCTCCTACGCATTCGGCTTTTTTGTTTTATTAATAAGATTGTGTACCTGATCTAATTGCTGTGACTTAGATACGACTACATAAGAATTTAACGCATAAAGGTTACTTAATTCATACATTTCAGATTGAAGTGCCTCAAATTGATCGTAAAGTGATTCAAGTGAAGCCTCGGCCATGTAATCACCTCCTTTTTTATTTTATTATACCATCAAAACATCTTTTGTAAATGGTTTTAGGTATAAAAAAATAAAAAAAAGCTTTGTATTTAATAAATCATACATACAAAGCTTTTTAAGGTTATATTTATGGCTCTGGATTGTACTGTCTTACATGCTCCAACTACTAGAATCTAGCTGCTCATACTCAGTTGTTTATCATAGTGACCTAGAAATCTCGACTTATTCTGTTTCAAAATTTTGATTACAATCACCACATAAAATGTTTAAGTCTTTTTTATATGATCTTACTGAAATCCCACATGATGGACAGGTCCATTTAATAGATTTTGAGCCTGACTCATAACCCATATTAGTACTGCTAGAACTGGCTATTTCATCCGTTTCCCCCCCCTCTGCTAAGGCTTTGAAATAACTATATCCATGACGTGCGATAACGAATATTTCTTTTCTAATCGGCATTTCTCCTATTTTTCGTTTTGCCTCATCTCCAAGTCTCGCATAAGTCCATCCATGTTTAGGATCTGGTTTATCCTCCTTGTATTCAAATCCTAGCTCTAAAACCTTTTGTTTAAAGCGTTTATTATGATATGTACCTTTACGACTGGTATCCTGTATACCTGCGTGAAGGTGGTAAAGATGTACCATTTCATGCAAAACAGTATCCATCGTTTCATAAAAGTCCTGATCCATAAACTCAGCTGATAGATTTAATTCATACATTTGCAATGTCCCATCTTGTGTGCCCCAAACGGGTACTACTGAACACCATCCCATAGAAAGCCTTTGATGCCCGTTTGATTGTATAGTTATAGCTGGTGTAGGTAATACCCCATCAAAATAAGTTTTATTAAACAATTCAAATACGTGATGAAGCTCTGTCGTTATATCACTTAATGTTAAAGATTTTATATCAAACATAGGCTCCTCCTTTTTTGAGGCATATGCCTCAAAAATATTATTTATAATAGCATATTGATCTATTACTATCAATTTTTCTTCTGCAGGTTCGGGATCTGAGCATTGCCCTGGCTAATTGCCACCGCTCACCGCTGGATCTCCTGCAGCTGCTACTCACGCTCTCCTGGATGCGGTCCATCGCCCAGGACCAGCTACCGCCGGCGCATCGATCAGCAGCTCACTTATGTGTCTGCAGGTTCCGGATCTGAGCTTTGCCCTGCCTAATGTTACCGCTCACCGCTGGATCCCCTGCAGCTGCTACTCACGCTCTCCTGGATGCGGTCCATCGCCCAGGACCAGCTACCGCCGGCGCATCGATCAGCAGCTCACTTATGTGTCTGCAGGTTCCGGATCTGAGCTTTGCCCTGCCTAATGTTACCGCTTACAATAAGATCCCTTGCAGCTGCTACTCACGCTCTCCTGGATGCGGTCCATCGCACAGGACCAGGTATCGCCGGCGCATCGATCAGCAGCTCACTTATGTGTCTGCAGGTTCCGGATCTGAGCATTGCCCTGGCTAATTGCTACCGCTCACCGCTGGATCCCCTGCAGCTGCTACTCACGCTCTCCTGGATGCGGTCCATCGCCCAGGACCAGCTACGCCGGCGCATTGATTAGCAGCTCACTTATGTGTCTACAGGAACCGGATCTGAGCATTGCCCTGCCTAATTGCCACCGCTCACCGCTGGATCCCCTGCAGCTGCTACTCACGCTCTCCTGGATGCGGTCCATCGCCCAGGACCAGCTACCGCCGGCGCATCGATCAGCAGCTCACTTATGTGTCTGCAGGTTCCGGATCTGAGCATTGCCCTGGCTAATTGCTACCGCTCACCGCTGGATCCCCTGCAGCTGCTACTCACGCTCTCCTGGATGCGGTCCATCGCCCAGGACCAGCTACGCCGGCGCATTGATTAGCAGCTCACTTATGTGTCTGCAGGTTCCTGATTTTTGTTTTCTTACGCTCTTCCAAAAAAAACCTAATTAAGTGGCTTTTGAGGCCAAATAATTAGGTTTCCACTTGTTTAAAGTCGTGAGGGATCTATAGTTGAGTAAAAGTTATCTTTCTCTGAGTTTACGTCCTTTTTTGCTTCAATGCTAGTCACAGCAGAACTTGTATCTTGGTTCTTTTCATCACTAATTTCTGCGTCTACGCTTAACTCTGTAGAAGAATTTGAAATCGATAATTTATTTTTCAAATCATCCATAACAGCAATGATGTTTTGAAAATCTTTGGAATATGGCTCTAAAAACATTGTTTTTTGAATATCAATATCCGTAATATCTCTATATCCAAAGCGATCAATCATATGTCTAACCAACGTTGTGAGTGAAATTTGAATGTTTCCTTGTGCATTAACCCATTTATTTAGAGACTGAAAATCATTGAGTTTATTAATACGCCAGGACACAAGATCTCGTTTACTGACCTCTTTATTATCCTCGTTCACGACTTAACAACCTCCGAAGGAAAAAACACTCTATCATGAAGTATTGATAAACCTTCAAGATTCATATCTACCGCATACTCTGCAGGAATCCAAAGTACAAAGCAATGCACTTCCTCTGCGAAAGCGACTAGCTCGGAATAAAGTTCCGATTCAAATGTTATACTACCGCCTCCAAGCACCATAAAGTACTCAATGTCCCCACCTATTACTATGTAACGTTCTTTAATAATCTCTAAAATATTCTGCGCCTCTACATACTTAGCATCATCCATAAATGCTACAGCAGAATCATGTAAATTATCATCAGTATTTAACAACAAATCATCAAATCGCTGTCTATTAATTTGTAGGTGACCTCCGAGATCACTTGATAGCGCTTTAGCTGCCTCTTCTGCTGCATGACCCACCCCACGCTGTACACCGGTACAGTTATCTATAACAGGATTAGCACCATGAAGATGAATTAATTCCGTTGTTCCAGAACCTATGTCAGTTAATAAGCCTTTTTTCTGTGCAATTTCAACTTGAGTTAAGTTCGCAATATGTTCTCTGCCCTTTTTCCCTTTATACTCCTTTACTAATTTTTCCAGTATTCCAGGGACTTTATTTTCCTTGGGGGTCGGTGCTTCCCTTAATGCATATATTGCAGGTACGCCCTCTTGAGTTATTTTAACGGAAATATAGTTAATTGTAACAGTTACTAAAGAGGTTCCAATATATACAATCACTACATGCGAAGACTTTCCATCTCCGTTATTAGTAAATCTTTTTTCCATCATTGAAGCAGTTGCTGGTTTCCATTCAGAGGCAGGGATTGCTCCTGTCATTTTTGCTTCAATTGATAAGGTTACCGGCAATTTGGCATGTTCTTCGTAGTATTCAGCAATTGCTGCGGCTGCTGTCATTGAGAGATTCATAATCACTGGTATGTCATGCTTATGCTTTTCACCAATTCGTATATTCATATTTTCGGTTTTAGCAATATTTAGATTCGCACGTTTACCTACACTAAAAAATCCCGATCTCTTTAATGCAGGGCTTGTAATATTCACGGTTAATTCATCAAATAGATTAGCCATATGTTTTTCAAGATTACCTTCTGCAATAGCTGGTTGTTCAGTAAGCCGTTTTATCGTAGATGGCTGTACCAGTTTTTTACCATTATAATACATCTTGTTAGTAGAGTTTCCAAAATCATTTTTAATATTAGCAACCATTTCACAATCACCTCATTTTTAATTTTTAAATCCTTTCAATTCAAAATGAATTGTATTTGAATTTAATTTGAACACGAAAATGATTCTTCTTTACAAATATATACCAAATCTCAAAAGTAATCAAGTATTTTAAATTCATTTTCAATTCAATTTGAGTTTAATATTGAAATGTACATAATTAAAATCAGTGCTTATCCTAAATATTCTTCATTTATAATTCAATATGAATTCATTTATTCCTATTACTTTTATAAGTTTTTACCACTAATAGACTACAAAAAATATAGTCGGCACTTATTTTCATATTGCATAATTCCCCTCTAAAAAAAGGAACTTTATACCTACAAACAGAGTTAAATCACCTCTTATATTACTTTTAAAGATAACATTCGTCATAATTTATTATTATTTTTAGTAAGTTTTCCATTGCTATCATTGGTTTTATATGGCAATATAACTATTGAAGTTTCATCTAAGCCTATCTAAGTTCATCTATTAAGGTATTTATTAAGCCGGTTTTATCTTACAACATTAAATATGGAGGGAAATAATGGATCACACAAAACTAAAAGGCATCGGAGATTCAAGTTCTATCACAATCCCTAAAAACTATATTGATTACATCTCAGGTGAAACAAAAGCAGTTAATGAATATCACTTGTCTCTGATTAACGAAGCAATTGGAAATCGAAAATTAATACACCTTGTTATGACTGGTATATCACTAGTCGAGAATTTAAAAAGAGGGACTGATTTAATTTCTGTAACACACTGTATTAATCAGGAAAATTACAAAGCTCGGGTAGCAGGATATTTAGAATTAAAAAAAGATGATCAATTACAAATGAATGCTGGGACAATCGCCCATTTGCTAACATCAGTGTTAAATCGAAATTAATACTTAGGAGGTTTTTTTTATGATGAATTGCGGAAATTGTAGCCATTGGAACTGGTGTTCAAAAACAGATGGGAAAATCGAAGAAAGTGAGACAGTTTGCAGTTTCTCACCTTCTAGATTCACTGGAATAATAATAGAAGATCAGTCGGAAGCAGAGATTGACAAAAATTTAATTTCATTTGATGGATTAATCGGAATTATTCGGAGAATCGAAGGTAAAGGTTAAACTATTTTTTCTTTGACATAAGTTTCATAAGTGATAACAAATGTTCTTGATCAGTTGGAGTCAGCTGCCTAAATAAAGTCAGCATGTTAATCTCAGCTGCTGTAGGGGTCAAATCAGAAAAAAATATGTCCCAAAAATCAATACCCACGGCATCTGCCCAACGTTGCAAAGCTGATGTTGTTGGAGCACGCTTATTATTTTCCCAATCAGATAAAGTTCCAACTGATATTCCTGAACGCTCAAATATTTTTTGTTGTGTGAGATTTCTATTTTTACGAATTGCTCTTAATCGTTCACCTATGTATTGCAATAGAGATCCTCCTACAAAATAAGCTGAGAATACGAATTTTAGTTATTTGTAATACATATCTTCTCAAAAAAAGTAATAATGGAACACTGTTATATAGGTAACTTACTAATTTTAGTAATATTCATTGTCATAATTACTTATTTAAATAAGTTTGAGATATGTATTTTTGATATCCATATTAAATCTGTCTATCACGGAAGGAGAAATTAATGCGAAGCGTGCAGATTACCAAAACTAACATCAGTTCGTTACCACTTGACTGGATTTATATACGCTATCAAAGACTTCAAAAAAGTTGTTTAAAATCAGAAGGAGAAACTCACTCTGATGAATTAGATCTAATTAGAGAATACTTTGATTTGAATGGTTACGCTGCGATTTTTGGAATAACTAATAAATCAGATGCTGATCAAATGGAATTGGAAATTCCAACTGCATCACGATCTCAATATGTCCCTATTATAGAAAATCGTTTACGTGAGCATTATCGATTAACACAAAGAAAACATAATCTTGAACAGCAGCTGACCGACATTTTGGGTGCCTTTTATGTTCTTGATTTACCTAAAATGACTGCTACATATGGAAATATCAGTGGCGTTCAAACAAGGGGGGGAGTATCTTCTCCGATTGAAGATGCAGTAATGAGACCATTTTCTAGAGCTGAAAAAATCAAGGAAGAATTAATGAATGTTGAAGATCGTTTATATGATATGGCTCATGCTCTTAGTGAATTAACTGAGCCCCAGCTATCTTTGGTAAGTGCGAAATATTTAGTTAGACGCGAACCCAAAGATGATCAATTAATGAGTGTCTTAGGGTTTGGAAGACAAAAATATTATGAGATTAAAAAAACATCACTAATTAGAATTGCACAAGAACTATCAGTCATATAGTAATTTCCAGTTAAATGGAGGTAGAAAGATAATGTACTTTAACAAAGGAGCTTCTTACATAATCAATTATGGAACCTTCGAGAAACTTTCAAAATTCATCCTAAGCGAGAATGGGAATAATCATTTTGTTGATGAAAACGGAGAATTTATTATATCCGACAATTTTTTACTTAAGAAAAAAATCATTGTATCTTCAGCGTTAAAACATTAATTTCCATTGGGGTTCATTACAGAACCCACTCAAAAACACTATATGAGATATCAGATAAGAGATTTAGTCGATACCTCATATAGTGTTTTTTTTGCTGCGTAATAGAGTGTAGCTATTTGAACCATACACCCGATCTAAGAGAGTGTTGAGCTGCTGCTGCAGGGGATCCAGCGGTGAGCGGTAGCATTTAACCAGGGCAATGCTCAGATCCGGTTCCTGTAGACACATAAGTGAGCTGCTGATCGATGCGCCGGCGATACCTGGTCCTGTGCGCTGGATCGCATCCAGGAGAGCGTGAGTAGCAGCTGCAGGAGATCCAGCGGTGAGCGGTGGCAATTAGCCAGGAACAAAGCTCAGATCCGGAACCTGCAGACACATAAGTGAGCTGCTGATCGATGCGCCGGCGGTAGCTGGTCCTGGGCGCTGGATCGCATCCAGGAGAGCGTGAGTAGCAGCTGCAGGAGATCCAGCGGTGAGCGGTAGCATTTAACCAGGGCAATGCTCAGATCCGGTTCCTGTAGACACATAAGTGAGCTGCTGATCGATGCGCCGGCGATACCTGGTCCTGTGCGCTGGATCGCATCCAGGAGAGCGTGAGTAGCAGCTGCAGGAGATCCAGCGGTGAGCGGTGGCAATTAGCCAGGAACAAAGCTCAGATCCGGAACCTGCAGACACATAAGTGAGCTGCTGATCGATGCGCCGGCGGTAGCTGGTCCTGGGCGCTGGATCGCATCCAGGAGAGCGTGAGTAGCAGCTGCAGGAGATCCAGCGGTGAGCGGTAGCATTTAACCAGGGCAATGCTCAGATCCGGTTCCTGTAGACACATAAGTGAGCTGCTGATCGATGCGCCGGCGATACCTGGTCCTGTGCGCTGGATCGCATCCAGGAGAGCGTGAGTAGCAGCTGCAGGAGATCCAGCGGTGAGCGGTGGCAATTAGCCAGGAACAAAGCTCAGATCCGGAACCTGCAGACACATAAGTGAGCTGCTGATCGATGCGCCGGCGGTAGCTGGTCCTGGGCGCTGGATCGCATCCAGGAGAGCGTGAGTAGCAGCTGCAGGAGATCCAGCGGTGAGCGGTAGCAATTAGCCAGGCCAACGCTAAAATCCAGAATCTGCAGACAGTTAGGTGAGCAGCTGAAGACTCCGGATCGATACAATAATTTTAATTTATTATGTAATTAAACACTTGATTTTTAATGTCTTGATGGTATAATTAAATCAAGAAACAATTAGAAAAGGGGATACGAAATGGAATGCATTATCGAAATCACAAGAATTACTCAACAAATTGATAAAACAAACTTACCTCTCATACGTGTTTGCTCACCTATTGATGCAGTTGAGATCACAAACAAATACATAGTTGACGAAGATAGAGAGGTTCTTCTAATTATGGTTCTTGACACTAAAAACCAAATTATTGCTATCCATCGTTGTCATATGGGATCCTTAAGCGCATCAATCGCTCATCCAAGAGAAATATTCAAGGCTGCAATCTTAAATAATGCTGCAAGTATAATCATAGCTCACAACCACCCTAGCGGCATTGTAACCCCATCTGAAGAAGATATAAAGTTAACACAACGTATAGCAGAGTGCGGTGAAATAATGGGCATTGAACTTTTAGACCATTTAATAGTAGGGTGGCAAGAAGGCTATTATTCTTTTAAATCCTCTGGTTTATTATAAAGCTGTAAAAGCTATCGGCTTTATAGCCGGTGGCTTTTACTCTAAAATATTATTCGGATAAATTAAAAAATGGAGGTTGAATACAAATGAAGAATTTCACTGATTATTCACATAAAAACCAATACAGATTAATAAAAGCACAACTACCCGCAGGAAAACGAAATGATTGCAATCTACTTCCTGTAGTTTACCTGATGGCAGGAAATGAAGAATTTAGAAACAAGGTAACTCACTTTATAAATTGGAATGAAGGAGAAATTGACTGGAGTAATCTGTTAAATTCAAATGACGATATTGAAGAACTAACAATTTTGATTAAACTATCTGCAGAACTATATAGTCATAAGCAAATGATTTCAATTTATGATTTAATAAATAAGCTAGATAAAAATAATTTTTCTATGGTATTAATGTTGCTGCAAAATATTAAAGAAGGATTCCATTTTAATACCTATGAAATAGATAATCTGGATTCTTATATATAGAAAGGTTGTTTATAATTGATTAAAAAATATGGACTCGCGTTAGATAGTGTTCAATTGGATGAATTTAGAAATTTAGTTCCAGAAAAAATAAGACGAAAAAGCTTAGAATCATTCATATTGAATGACTATAAATTTTCTCCTTCAAATTCCAACTCCCTTGATGATGAAGATAATGAGATAGATAAAAAACGGGGAAGAGGCAGACCAGCAAAAAAAAACAGCGAGAATTCAATTGCCACGAATATGGCTCTAAGTATCGAAGCAATAACTATTATAGATGACTTAGTTACTAATCTTAAAAATAAAGGCGTTTCGGCAAACCGTTCATCTGTGATGAGAGATGTTATATCCAATTTCAACATTTTCTATAAAGACAAAAGGGACCTTTTCACTTCTCCATCAGAAAGGAAACCAAATACCTTTTATCTGGAAAAAGGTACTCATGAATTTTTAAAAAAATGGACTAAATCAAGAAATCTTAATTATGTAATCGAACAGTTTATTTTAAGCTCCGACTTCACACCATCCTCTATCACTGACGAGGATATAAGTTTTTTGAGAAAGACACCTGAACAAGTAGAACCAATACGAATTAGTATTAGTGAAACAGCCTATTCAGTAATTGATGATATTTTAAGTTTTCTTGATCCTGGGATAACAAGAACCTCAATAATGCGTTTAGTAGTTCAAAGGATAATCCAATTAGATCAAGGAGTAGCTTTACCTAAACTATTAGCTAAGAAGAAACTTGATGCCGCAATAATTAACTATGAAAATATTGTGGGTGTTGACAAAACCCAAGAACTAATTTCAGATTACTTAAACAAAAATTATGATACGGACTAATTCATAAAAGCTAATCATGAAGTCCACATGTAAAGTGTTCTAATGAGCCAGGGCAACACTCAGATCCGGTTCCTGCAGATATACAGGTTTGCAACTGAAGAAGATTCCGGATCGGTGCGCCGGTGGTGTTTGATCCTGGGCGCTTGCAGCATCCAGGAGAGTATGAGCTGCTGCTGTTATGGATTTACGTCCGATTTATGAAAATTCATACCAAAGCCTGGGATTTAAATCGGGCTTTTTTTTGCATCTCCTTACCTAACCTTTTAATTTTTTTATGCATAAATCCCCCACTAATATAACAACCAATAATCCGCACTACTCGGTATATTCTTAACCTTTTGTACCTCATCTGGATCTCGGTGGGATGGATTATCTCTTTCCCAACCTGATATAATGCATGCCCTTTCAGGCGGTGTATGTGGGTTCCACTCAATATAGTTTTCTTTCGCTAATTCTTCTAATCCGTTTCTGATATCGACGGGCATACGACCACTTAATCGCTCCAACTCAGGCAATGATGGCAGACATCCAAAATGTCGTGAGTAATGATTAATGATCAACAATAACTTGCGCGGAGTATCTTCTAACATGTTTAACACCTCTCCAAAATAAGAACATTTGTTTGTATTATATGTGAGCTCTAGATTGTATAGCAAGAGAAATAAACCGTACCTCGTCATAATCAATCAGGTAAATTCCGATTCCGCAACCAGGAGAGCGTGAGCTACTGCTGCAGGGGATCCAGCGGTAAGCTGCAGCATTTAGCCAGGGCAATGCTCAGATCCGGTTCCTGTAGACAATTAGGTAAGCTGCTGAAGACTCCGGATCGATTCGCCGGCGGTAGCTGGTCCTGGGCGCTGGACCGCATCCAGGAGAGCGTGAGTAGCAGCTGCAGGAGATCCAGCGGTGAGCGGTAGCATTTAGCCAGGGCAATGCTCATCCGGAACCTGAAGACACTTAAGTGAGCTGCTGAAGACTCCGGATCGATTCGCCGGTGGTATTTGGTCCTGGGCGCTGGACCGCATCCAGGAGAGCGTGAGTAGCAGCTGCAGGAGATCCAGCGGTGAGCGGTAGCATTTAGCCAGGGCAATGCTCATCCGGAACCTGCAGACATTTAGGTGAGCTGCTGAATACTCTGGATCGATTCGCCGGTGGTATTTGGTCCTGGGCGCTGGACCGCATCCAGGAGAGCGTGAGTAGCAGCTGCAGGAGATCCAGCGGTGAGCGGTAGCATTTAGCCAGGGCAATGCTCATCCGGAACCTGCAGACATTTAGGTGAGCTGCTGAATACTCTGGATCGATTCGCCGGTGGTATTTGGTCCTGGGCGCTGGACCGCATCCAGGAGAGCGTGAGTAGCAGCTGCAGGAGATCCAGCGGTGAGCGGTAGCATTTAGCCAGGGCAATGCTCATCCGGAACCTGAAGACACTTAAGTGAGCTGCTGAAGACTCCGGATCGATTCGCTGGCGGTAGCTAGCAGCATCCAGGAGAGCGTGAGCTGCTGCTGCAGGGGATCCAGCGGTAAGCTGCAGCATTTTAGCCAGGGCAATGCTCAGATCCGGAACCTGCAGACATTTAGGTGAGCTGCTGAATACTCTGGATCGATTCGCCGGCGGTATTTGGTCCTGGGCGCTGGACCGCATCCAGGAGAGCGTGAGTAGCAGCTGCAGGAGATCCAGCGGTGAGCGGTAGCATTTAGCCAGGGCAATGCTCATCCGGAACCTGCAGACATTTAGGTGAGCTGCTGAATACTCTGGATCGATTCGCCGGCGGTATTTGGTCCTGGGCGCTGGACCGCATCCAGGAGAGCGTGAGTAGCAGCTGCAGGAGATCCAGCGGTGAGCGGTAGCATTTAGCCAGGGCAATGCTCATCCGGAACCTGAAGACACTTAAGTGAGCTGCTGAAGACTCCGGATCGATTCGCTGGCGGTAGCTAGCAGCATCCAGGAGAGCGTGAGCTGCTGCTGCAGGGGATCCAGCGGTAAGCTGCAGCACTTAGCCAGGGCAATGCTCAGATCCGGAACCTGAAGACACTTAAGTGAGCTGCTGAAGACTCCGGATCGATTCGCTGGCGGTAGCTAGCAGCACCCAGGAGAGCGTGAGCTGCTGCTGCAGGGGATCCAGCGGTAAGCTGCAGCACTTAGCCAGGGCAATGCTCAGATCCGGAACCTGAAGACACTTAAGTGAGCTGCTGAAGACTCCGGATCGATTCGCCGGCGGTAGCTAGCAGCATCCAGGAGAGCGTGAGCTGCTGCTGTATTGGATCCATGTGTGGTCTTTAAAAAGGAATATGACTTTCTAAAAATAAAAAAAGAGGGTTTGTAATTAGTGGATATTTCGATTAGTTCCGGATATTAGTTCCCATAGATTATCTATAGTGATAATTTATAAAATCCCTTATTGGTAAAGGGTTCTCTATAGAATTCATTGGGAACTAATATGGGGAACTGATGCGGGGAACTAATACGGGAACTAATAATTTTTTATCAATTGATAGTATCTTTTAACTCTGCTGGATGATTTTCAAGATAATTTTGTACTTGTTCTTCATCCCATGCCAGAGTATATCCCATCCTTGGACTAGAAGGAGGAGACAAAAATCCCTCAGCAACTAACTCTTTCATATGCAGTAATATCGTTTCTTTCCGAATTTCAAATATAGAACTAAGATCAGTCGAACTTAATATCCCTGTTCTGCAAATATGATCTTTAATCCCTTCCCTTAATTTTTTTTCTTTGTATACTTCATCTTGCTGACCTGAAATCCATTGACGCATATTTTTGCTAGAATTATATTTTTCGATTAATCCTTGTTCCTGCATTTTAGTTAATATGTTTGCTGCACTCATATATCCTATCCTGAGTTTCTTTTGCAAAATCGCGACGTTAATTCCATTGTTCTCTCTAGCAATTGAAATAGCCTTTTCATATATTTCATCTGGATTATGCTGTCCTTCTGGATTATGCTGTCCTTCTGTATCGTCTGTTTTATCAATATTTTTAGATAGATCAATATCATTAGAGTTGTCCAAAAACTCCTCTTGAACTTTCGCTAATTCCACCAAATCCCCTAATATTTCATTATCTGATGTATCACCAAGATTAGGTTCCGTAAAAATAGATTCGTTACTAGTTACTGTCCTTCTCCAAAATTCCCCTAGTTGCTCAATGAACATAGTGGACTCATCATCATTTGTACTAATCGCTGCGCTTTGGAATCTCTGTGGACTTCCGCCATTAACAACACATACTCCGTCTCCATTACCAAGTAGTGACGGTCCACCAGTATCCATAACCGTTCTATAATCAACACCGCTTTGTAAACGGAAGGCGACTCTTGAGGGTAAATTAGCTTTAATAATACCTGTCACAACATCAACGCTAGGTCTTTGCGTACCCATAATTATATGTATCCCAGCAGCACGCCCCATCTGTAACCCCCGTTGTATTGGTTCCTCAACTTCTGCACCTAAAAGAAGTACTAAATCTGCATATTCATCTATTCCAATAATAATATAAGGCAGCCTTTCTTTTTTTGGATATTTTTTATGGTAATGCGATATATTTCTAACACCTAGCTGCGAAAACAAATCATATCTACGTTCCATTTCTACAATGGTTTGTTGTATTGCCGTTGCAGCACGCCGCATATCTGTAATCACAGGCGTTAGGAGATGTGGAAAACCTGAATACACCGAAAATTCAACTTTCTTAGGATCGATAAGAATTAATCTTAATCTCTTGGGACTTAATATTGTCAATAAAGAAGACAATATGACATTAAAAAAAACAGATTTACCGGAACCTGTAGTACCAGCAACTAGTAAGTGTGGTAGTTTTGCCAAGTCTACAAGTAATGCCTCTCCTTTCATTTTCCTACCATAAACTACAGGTAGTTCAGCATTTTCAGAATAACGTATTAAATCTTGTGCAACATCGCGTAAATATACAAATGCTCTGTCTTCATCTCTATGAGGTATTATGAAAGCAGCCGCACTTTGATAATCAGATGTTGTGACCTCAAAACTTTGATGTTGTCCTAAATGATTAGCTATATCATCTTTCTTCTTCATTAGCTGGGAAAGTTGGATTTTAGGCGGTAAGCGAAACGAAATTATTTGCAGAGCCGGTCCTGACTCTATACTTAAAATTTCTATATTCCCCTCAAAATTGAAACCTACCAATTCAAGCGCATTAGAAATCTTCTCACTCGCATATTCTCTGGTAAAGACTTTAGAATTGATGGGACGAGGATTTCGAGGTAACATGTCAAATTGCGGTGGAAAAACCTCACTAAAAGGGATTTCCCTCAAATCAGAGACAGAGGCTGCTATTTGCCCCTCAGCAGCCTCAATAAATATAGTATCATTTGTAGATTTACTGTTAGCTTGATCGCTACCCTGTGAATACTTCTCTTTGCTTTTAAGTACATAATTAAGTATTTGTTTTCTTTTCCTCCAACCTATCCTTGCAACATACGGTAGACCGACAAATAGAATCCAACTCTTTAATGTATAAGATAGGACTTTTTCACTTAACTCATGTAGTGAGGGAGAAAAATCAAATATATAAATCAGACCACATGCCCCAGCTGTTAGCGCTGCTATACGTGTGAAAAACTGTGCGAACGATTCTTTTTGATTAACATCTTTATTGTCCATTTGATTAATCACCTGCTTTCATGTGCTTAAAAAATCCTAACAATCCATTTGCAAGATCATTTGCATTTTCTTTTACAATAGGCCACCATTGGTCTGCCTGAACAACTACAAGATCATAAACATCACTAATGTTACGAACCAGCATTATTAGAAGAAATACACCTATTGCTTTCCACAATAAAGAAGGTACCTTAAATTTGTCTCCATATTTATAAAGTCCCCAAAAAACAATACCAATTATTAATACTAACGTCATACAATCATCCTCCTAATTCTGATAGCAACTTGTGAAATTTACGTACACCTATCCACCATCCTCTATGTTCAGCATAATATCCTCGGGGATTATCCATTGCAGACAGCCACTCGATAAAATCTCTTCCATTGGGTCTATCCTGGGACAATTTAATTATTGTTTGAGCTGCAATAGTTGCTGACTGTTCTGTAGTTAGAGTAGCTCCCTTTCCCTTGCAATAGGAATAGGTAAGGTTTTGATGCGATCGCCGCCTTTTCCCCTCCCCCACACCGTGCATGCACCTTTCAGCGCACACGGCGTTCCATCTTTTTAGATCACTTCGTTTATAAGTTCCAAGTTACTCATCTTCCGATATTGGTTTATCATGTTGACCATCTGCTCGGTCATTCCGAGTCCGGTCATGAGTGCTATAATCGTTTCCTGCTTCTTGGCATGTATGAGCGTATGAACATCCTTATGGAGAATTCGCAAATTACTGAATCGGTCCGTCCCCCCCAGGCTAACCGGCAGATAATGATGACAATGAACTTCATCTGCGTATAAGAATGAGCCTGTTATTTCGCATCTTCCAAGCTTCATGCTGTACCGGCTTATTCGGTTATCCAAATACTCCACACTGCAGTTAGGGATATACGATGTCATCAGTCTTACGATTTCCACTTGAAGATGGGGTTTAAGCTTTTGGTGAATCTCTTCCCTGCCTTCTTGCGTAAACGGAGTTAACTCTTGTTTGAATTGATAAGAGTTAATGACCATTTGCACATCCTTTATGGGATATAGATACACTCCACCGACGTTGAATGTTCGATAGTTGACGTTGTACCATTTGGTATATGTCGGTGGTGGATTGGATGGGTGCTCATACTTCCCGACCTGCTTAAGTCGATTATAGGTGAACGTCCGAAGATCATAGGCAAGACGTGAGAACTCCAGGTTGACTAAAGTTGCCCGTTTAAAATAGTTATGAATTCCCAGTACGAAACTATTGTAGAGATTAGCATTGCGGGCTGTTGGCCGTCTCCGCATGAGACGAATATGTTTCTTAGCCATCATTTTGATTTGCGTTTTTTTCTTGCGGTTGATACCCGTATGCGCCACTCTTATATCACCCTTTTTCACCGCACGAATCGTAAACCCTAGAAACTCAGAAGGACGCTTACGCAGGTTAACGATTTTCGATTTGTCTGGTGAAAGTTCAAGTTTCAGGCGTTCTTTGAGGTAAAGTCTGACCGCTACATACCACTTTTGGGCCGTTCTCCAATCCCGACAAAAGATTTTGAAGTCATCCGCATAGCGCACCAGGTACCCCTCTTTAAGCCTCGTTTTCTTCAAAGCCTTATTTTTATTGGTACTTGTGGAGTACGGGTAGACCGTAGCAAATTCTTCCCATTGCCCAGCTATCCATTGATCCAGATCATGCAGAACAATATTCGAGAGAAGTGGAGATAAAATACCACCCTGTGGGGTGCCTTTTGAGGGTTTACCTTCACCCTCAATCTCAGCTTTTAGCATTTTGCTGATAATGCGTAGAACTTTCCTGTCTTGAATTCCCAAGTTCCATAATTGCTTAATGAGCAAGGTATGGTTGACATTGTCAAAGAAACCTTGAACATCAACATCTACGACATAGTGCAGCCCAATGCGGTTCACAAGATATTGTGATCTTGCTAATGCATGATGGGCTGATCTGAGCGGTCTAAAGCCGTAACTATGTCTGTAGAAATGAGCTTCTGCAATTGGCTCAAGGATCTGCTTGAAGCTCTGCTGAATGACTCTATCCAACATACATGGAATCCCTAACGGCCTTAGTTTACCGTTCGGTTTAGGAATGAAGACGCGCCTGACTTGCTTAGGACGATAATTCAATAATTTATCCCGTACTACGTTTACGAGTTCTTCGTCTGTCAACACCTTAAGGTCTGCAATGGTCTTTCTGTCCGTTCCTGCGGTTTGAGAACCTTTGTTGGACTTGATGGTCCGAAAGGCGAGAAGGATATTCTCCCGTGACGTAATCAAGTCGTAGAGAAAGCCGAAGCGCTCCTTCTTTCTTGCCCTTTCGTACAAATCCGTAAAGGTTCCTGTCATGTTGTAATAGTCCCAATACCGAAGCGCCTGCACAGTGGCATCTCTCCTTTCGTGGAGGATGTTCCCACTTTCTTACCTGATCGGTGCAGTTCACATTTGGAAAATAAACATTTCATCTAAAAAGACTCAGGGATATTCCTCCACGCCTATTACGGGCGTATCATCGGTCATTCCCTTACTCTCACAAGGATGAATGCATTTCGGCAAAGCCTTATAGCAACCGTCTAGGATGGCGATCCAACTAACGACGTCCCTTGCTTTCCTTGTTCCTTGCAACCTAGCTATCCATGTAAATCTTAGGTGCTGCCTTTGAACCTGTGGACTGGATATCGCCATCGTTCGATATAGCGAGTTTCCTATGCTGGATTTGTACTCTTCGCCATCCACTCTACCAGTTGGTAGACAACACGTTTCCGTATCGCTCGGATATAGGCCCGTACATTCGGCAGTTCGTCAGACCCCTGGGTCATTCTCACCATCATTTACTTTTCAGCCGTCCGGCCTATCTGTCAGCATACCTTCCCTTTCGGGTGGCTGTAGCTTTCATTCAGCCGACTTCACCTGGCTTTGTACAGGATGGATTCGCCATCGATCCTGCACACAGGAGGATTAACGAGAGAGTTTCAGGAAACATGGCTCCGTCATTCCTCTCTTCAGTTACAAAGTTAGATTCTTATGAATCCCTGCTTTTCCCGTTCATGACGGTTATAGCAGAACAAGTCGCACCCAACAGCCAAACACATTCCAAGGATTTTTCACAATCTCTGAAGCATGATTATTACTCTCAGGGACGAATGATTGCTCCTGACCGGTAATTGCAAGGAGTAGATATGGATCGACATTCTTTAATTTGGCGGCACGATCAATCATGTTTAGAGTTTCTACGTACCCAAGTGCTGACTTACGCTTCTTTAGATAATCCAATAAAACGGGTATATTTAAAGGTTTATACGAATATTCACCTGGATCCAGCGATGTTCCAGGCGGTTGTACGTAATCAAGAGGGTTCACAGGTTTTCCCGACGATTCAATTTGAAAATGCAAATGTGGTCCCGTTGATCTCCCAACTATTCCCTTGCCTATTCTTGCTATTAGTTGTCCTTTGCTTACGACATCTCCAGTATTCACATACATCAATGCTTCCAAATGACCATATTTCGATACAAGATTATTACCATGATCGATATAAATCACTTGACCGTAGCCGCTAGCCGCACCAGCCAACGTTACAACCCCTGAAGCCATTGCATAAATTGGCTGTAACTCTGTTTTTTCTGCTCCATTAGCAATATCGATCCCTTTATGATACTCAATCCCTCCTAAATCACGGTTTCCAAACGATGAGGAGACACGCGAAATAGACGGCACAGGCCATATATAGGCTGTACCGTCCGTATCTAATTGATTCGGTGCATATAAAGCTGAGTCTGTTGTGGAAGAACTATAAGATAGAGAACCAGGAGTAGAGAATAAGAAAAACGGAAGCAAAACAAATCCGATCACTAGAATCACCAGAGCGATTAATATAATGAGCCCCCAAATATATGGTGCTAGAGATGAAGTAGTTAATAAGATAATCATTCGACGAGTTTTTTTGATCTTATTAATTGTTTCCTGAGTTTTAGCTATCGCATCTGACATAGGCTTATATTGCTTCTTTTAGACCGCGAGTTTTGTAAAGAACGTGCTCATCTTCCGGAACATGCATAAACAACTCGTCATATTTCTTGTGATACTCTAAGACATAGCAATTCGTATCTTCATTTTCTCTAATCCTATCCTGTACTTCTTCTGGTACATCAGAGTGCTGAGATAACATCCGTACAGCAGAATGTTCCATATAGAAATACACCTTAACATTAGTGTTTTCCCACATACCAACACCTTCAGCTGTATCAAGAATAATAGCTGGAGTATTAGCCCCTAGTATCATCATTCCATTCCACTTACGTATGGCTGTATACCAATCAAATACAGCTTGTTTTAATTCTCTATTTTTTAATTGCCTTTGTCCCTCATCAACTAGAACCGCGCTGAAATATGCCCCTTCGAATCGAAGTTTTTGGATATTAGAATTTACCACATCAAAAGCCATGGACATTTTTAATTGTGCTAACTTAGCTTTTTCATCCTTCTCGTTCCCTTCAGTTTCTCCACTTCCTACCTTATAGACTACTAAAGGAGCATTCTGAAATGTTAAAGGTTCTTCAGACTCGAATACTCCATCATAAATTCCAATAAAATAGATTTTGATTTTGTCATATAATGATTTAGCATCATCATTCGTTTTTGCATCTTCCTGTACATCTCTAAAAAACGCATGAATAGTTGGTCGCTCACCAGAATATGGTCCGTCCCAAGTTTCTGGTTTATTTTTCTCTATACCAGCATTTTGGAATACTCGCCTAACAGCCTCACCAGCCTCGAATAGTTCTGTTTTCGTTAAACCATCAGCTAGCATAGAACAAGTACGAATACCAGTATCAATTGCTCTTTGATATCTTGAACGATTATACCTTACGCATTCTTCATCGATTTCTGGTATAGAGGGCATAATTGCTAGTGGTTCAAAGTATCTGCCAACATCAGCAGTATGATCAATGTATACTCCCCCGACTTCGTCGCATAAATCCCTCCACTCGCCGTCAAGATCGAACACAAATACATGTACACCTTCTTCTAACAAAGAGACAACTAGTGCTTTCAAAAAATAACTTTTCCCCTGTCCCGTTTTCCCCAAAACCATCAAATTTTGAGCTCTAGGGTCATTAGGGTCACACAAGTTAATAAAACAAAAACCACCGTCCTCTGTGCGCCGACCAAAGTATAACCCTTGACCATCACTAAAAGATCCACTAGTAAATAGGTATGTTCTTGCTGCAACTGAATCAGTAATAACGCGCCCATAGTGATGCTTATTAAAGAATTCACCGGAGGGTGATTCTTTATCTGACACAGGACTGGTTTGAATTAAAGCTTCTAGTTGTTCACTAAAAAGATTATCAAGTCTTCCATCTAGGTCATCGATCCAATCTCTCATATTTGATTCAGCTGCGTCCAGTTGATAAGTTGTTTCCGCAGATATGGTAAGGAAAGTACTGACCTCAACCAGCTTACTTTTCCCCTGTTGTATCGATTCCTGCAGAGATACTAAGGCATCTCTTGCGTCTATCTCAGATTGACGACCTGGATCTGTAATGGTCATTTCTGAAACGCTTTTTTCAAGTCGTTTATATTTATTTTTCATTGCCCAATTCCATTTAACATCTGATTTGATGTAGCGAATTGTTTTACGAAGAGTTGCCCCTTCTTTGGTGACTAACTCATCTAATTGATCAAGGTACCCTGCTACTATCTCAAGAGGGTATGACTCAATCATTACGACTCTTACAAAATGACCAGTTTTTGAATCTTTACCTTCCATAGTTTTAACTAACTTAGTGTTTTTCTCATCACCAGAGTTCACTAGAGTATGTTTTTTTTCCTTTGACCACTTCTTAATCAAACGTCCGCTATATGTTAATAGCTGTTTATCAACCTTGCTTTTTAGAGAAACCTTTTTAAGTGATAGCTTCTTTTCCTTCTGTTCTATCATTCTTCTACACTCCTTTCACTATGCACAAAAAAAGGACGCGCTTGCGGATCAATAGCAAGCGGTCGCCCTTGGAATAACATTTGATTTGCATTTTGAAAAAAAGGAATCTTCTTATCAATTTCTTTTTTGAAATGTTCTTTAACTAGTGCTGACATTTTCAAATCCATGTCCACATCTACTTGATTTAACCAAACCTCTCCCTTCCAATTGCTGACCTCCGTTTCCCAACGCATCCAATGGTGATAATCGGTGTCAATTATAGCTATAGTGTCATATTGGTTAGTTAAGTAACTCCGCCCTGGATAATTCCATGGTAGATCTATAACTACTGCTCCAACCCTTAACCTGGAATTTATTAAATTCTGAACTTCTTCAATCTCAGGAAATTCAAGTGGTGTAAAAATACTTAATCCTGAAACTTGGCGAGAACTCCAAGACTTCCACTTGGCGTACTCTCCATCAATTTGTAGTGGGTTTATTAGAGTTAAAGTACCAAAATGAGGCGAGAGATCAATTAGCGAAACAGTTCGCTCGTTGTCACTATTAGCAACAGCGATATTCGCAGCCACAAATGATTTTCCTGATGAGGTAGGAGATGTAAAGATATTCACTCCTACCAATTCTTTTGTGATTTTTCCGTTTTCTACAACAATTTCTTCTTCCTCAATCTCAATTGTGGACTCTACCTTAGAGCTCTTTTTTGGAAACATATAGATCAGTTTTTTTAATTTTGGAAAATGTAAATCTTTCAAATCCAATAATTTATGCTTAATGAAATTAAGATATTTGATTATTCTAATCATTATGGTCAAATTAATTACCGGAACAACAATGTCTTCACTTTCTACAGAGTCCGCTTTAGATTCGTTATTTTCCCCCACAGCATTGTCCTCCATTGTTACTGCAGCCTCATTATTAACACTCAAAATTTCCGGATCCTCCCCATGTTCTGGCTGAAAAATAAAATCATCTTCATTTTTCCTGAGATCTATATCATTTGTTGGTATAACTGCATCTTCCCTTTGTCCTTCGATAGCCAATACAACGGATTCAATTAAAGATTTTTGAGAATTAGAAGGTTCATCGTTTGTTTCTTCCTCTTCTTCTTCCTCTTCCCATGTACCTTGTGAGGCTTTCCATTCTTCCCAAACCGTTCGATCCCAGTGACGACTTGTAAGCTCAGGAATTGAAAATCCAGATATTATTGTACACTCATGACCACTTTGTATAAGCCCGTTAAGTACCCTATCTTTCCTTTGACGCAATTCGGCAATCAATCTATGCCTTTTTAACTCTGCTTTAGACAAACCCTTAGGTTCATCCTCTCTTTGGCGAATCGTGAGGTCGAATTCACTGATAGACAAACGTATAGTGTATTCACTTCTTTTTGCAGAACCAGACTTCGCTAATTCTTCAAACAGCTGAAGCCTCTTTACTTTTCTCCGCTCAATACCTTCAGATACACTTCTTTTTTCCTTTTTCACATTCCATATCTCATGCCTGAAATCAGGAATTTGTTCTTCTGTAATATCACATTCAAACCCTTCCCTCACCAATGATCTTAGAAAAGTTTCAAATCCACCGATTCTTTGCTTTTTTTGAGAAAAGACAGCTGTTTCCCATGGCGGTGATTGGACGTTTAGCATAATGTGAATTGTTTTTCCACTTCTATAAAACCATCCATCTTCTGTAACCCCCAATAAAGAATCCATACTATCTCCAGATCCTTCTTTTGGGTGCTTGATATAATGTGTCAAACGTCTAAAACGATAGGACCATTTTAGGATCCTTGACATCAGAATGGTAACAAAAACTGTAATTAGCCATAACAGCTTTATGATAAAGGATATGGGTAATAGGAATACCGTGGTACCCATTAAAAATGTAACCCCAATGATCCAACCTATGTCACTCACTGAAAGTCCCATAAATTGAATGTCTTCTCGTATATCAGCAAACATACTAGCGCGGAGCAATTCGTTTTCTCGCTCTTGATAAGATTTTTCGGTCACCTTTACACCCCCAATTTAACTTTTATGCTTGTTTATCATTTCAGCTTGGAAGTTCTCAAAACTCCCCATGTCCATTCCCGGTATGGGTGCTTGACCATAACTTACAGGTTCTCCGTCAACAATCACTTTGATATTCCCTTCTCTTGTTCTCCAGTACGGTGTTCTTCCATCCCTAAACTCTTCTAATGCTGATTTGAATGCTTGCTCAAGATCTTTCTTTACGATTACATAGGTATCTTTTGAATTAATTTGCAAACCAGCAAGTAGATCTTTATTTTTGCTTTTTAATTTAATATGTTCTTCAAGTGCCGGCATAAAACGATTGCCTTTTGGTAAATCCAATCTAACTAGATCCACTGGTTTGGCTAGTAATTGCTTAAATACTCCTTCAGCTTCAGTTACATGTTCTTCCGGAATCCAAAGGGCACCATTATCCAAACGAATTTTAGAAACCCACGGCATTTTGTCTACTTGTTGATTCAGCTGCTTATATGCTTCTTTTGCAACATCTGCTGAAAGAGCAGCTTTTCGGTAAGTCGGTAACAGGTTTTTTACTTTTTTAAGCTCTGATTTTGATGCTTCCGAACCATCAACATGCGTTTTTAGAGTCTCGGTATCAATAAACAGACCATTTTTATAATATCCTCGCTGTACATCAGAGGTTGTAAATAACATTTCTCCATTGATTCTTTCCTTTATTTCCCCTGTATCCCCTTTAAGAGTAAGCTTACCTTCCCTTGCATTCCAATTAATTCGTTCACCATATTGGGGTTTGATTTCTTTAATCAATCTGGACATATCTGCTCTTTCACTGTTCTTTATATTTATAACTTCAGCGTGTTCAAACTTGTCTTTTTGCAGCGTTTTAGCAACTGTTTGATTACTTTCAATAATACGATCATCTTCAAGTTCCAAATGACCACTATCAACAGATACCATAGTCCCTGTTGAGACTAAAGCTTCCGGTTCAGTATATTTCACTCCTTGGATCGACTCTGATATTCCACCTGTTAATTTTGAAGCAACCCGATTTCTACGGGTACCTTTTTGTTGAGTCTGCATTCTTTTTCCCACTTCAGCAATACGACTGCTTTTTTGCTTCAAAGAAAGCGAACCTTTTTGTAAAGAATCTGCCCCTAATCGTTTACCGACACTGTTCATTGCTGTACTTGTTCTTTCCCCCATTTCCCCCAATTTTTCAATCGTGGCTCCCCCATTTAAAGTCATTGGTCGTTTAATAGCTCTGAAAAGTGGTCTTACCCAAAACACGAATATTAATATTACTGTGACCAAAATGCTTAAGATCATAAAGACTAAAGGCGATACTCCTATTTCGCTTGAAAATCCAGCCCCCTCACCATAATCTGTCTGAAGACGAACAAATATTCCATACTGGATAGCTGATATAAGCCCTACCAGTAAGGTGCGAATATATATATTTATGAATCCAATCAGTGTTTCAATTTTTCCGGAATATGCAGTGTATGAAATCCAAATTGCAACGAAAATAGCCATCATCATCAATACTAGAACCTTCAAAACAGATATAAAGAAAAGAGGTACTACTACTATGGTGACAAACATCAGCAATGTGAATATTCCACCCTCTGTTGCAACAACAATCTCACCTAAGGTTTTACTGGCATATATAGCGTCCGTAATTCCATCAGCCCCAAGAATTAGGGACTTTAAGATTTGATCACCTTTTAATCCTTCATATAAAATATCAGTTGTACCTATAATTCCAGAAAGAAACTTTTGTGTAATCCAATTCATTAAAACATTCAAGAAGTTTAAAACCGTTAAACTCAATAAGCATGCTACGAAGCTTACTATAAAAGCTTGAAGCATCTTCTTAAGATCCTTTTTCCCATGTATAACATTCCAGGCTAAAACTAGTGATCCAGCCAATATTGCAGCCAAACCTATAATTGAAAATATTGACCAACCAGAATAGACAAGTGATATCTCAGCTACTCGCGGTGAGAATAAATAACTCTTAGCAAAAGCACCATATAAAGGACTCATCATCTCATCAACCCATGAAACAATTAGACCTTCTATAGCATCGTGTATTAACTTTCCAGACATTAAATCCTTGAACGTTTGGTTCATTTGTTGAAAGTCTTCCATTAAGGCAGATACCCATTCAGGCATATACCATGGATTATCCTCTTTAATAGGTTCACTTACCCCAGGTCCAGGTGTTACAGATGGATTAGGAGTAACAACAGGTGTAGCTACCGGTGCATTCGGTGGATAATTGGGAACAGGCGCAACAGCAGCCGCGAGAACAACATTAGACGAAACAAAGTTTAAAGTTAAAACTATCACAAGCATATAAAGTATTGATTTTATTTTCATTTAACATTCCACCCCATAATCTGCAGAAAGTTAGTTAATTTTTCGAATACAAGGAGCAAAGTGCCTGACATAAAGAGAAAAATAATTAATAATGAAATGATCATCCTTTTCCAAAATCTAACATCATTTATGCTAGCCTTTGCTTTCCTTACATTAATCAAGAATATAATAATTTTTATAATCCAATAGACAAACGCAGCGGTACATATTATTGTAGCTGCTCCACCTACCAACAATAGAAACCAGTCTAATGCTGTAACATCAGATTGTTTAATAGTGTATATTTTTTTCATCTGATCAATATAATCCTTATCCAATTCACCACCGCCTACGATTCAAGATAAATAAAAGGCAGATCCCCTCTCGGGAATCTGCCTTTTTTAAAATTATTTAGCTGGAGTACTTATCTCGTTTGTACCTATATCCTGTTTGCTTGTCCAATCGTATACGTTTTCTAATACATTCAAGAAAGCGCCTGAAGTGAACAAGAACACTATTAGAAGTGTAATCGCAAGTTCTATCCAAAACTTCTTGTCACCCAAGCTTGCTTTAGCTCTTCTTACTTTAATTAAATACTTAACAACATCAACAATACACCATACTAGCAATGCAATTATAGCAAGAGTAAGGGGAATCATGATGATATAGAATAGAAAACCCAAACCATCTAATACTTTCCAGTTGAATTTCAACATACTTTTCATTTTTGTTACTGGGTTTTCATCATCCGCATATGCTACAACCGGTAAAAGAAACACAATTAAAAAGAGAAGTATTGAAAAAGCTTTACTTCTTTTCATAAAAAAAACCTCCCCATTATTCATTTTAAATAAATATTCTTGGTACCTTATGATATATTCTTAGCTTGTCCATAGTGGCAGCACCCCGCATATCTCCAACCATCTGGAGTTTTTATTAGAGTTAGATAAAGATAATGTCCCTCAACAATGCCTTGAGGCTCACCAATTTGGATTAGATCCCCTGTTAATATAGATGGAGATACATTGGTGAAATGATTTACCATCTCCTCATCCACTAAATCATTTACATTTAAATATTCTCTTAAATTACCTGTCCAATTTTTGTATGTTTTCAATTTTATCTCCTCCTTTATTGTAAAAAATTGAGTGTCTTAAAAAAGGTTACGTTAGGTAATGCCTGATTTGTAAGTATGATCACCCATACAATTAGACTAGAGCACCAGCAAATACGAGATATCCAGCGTTCAACTGTCCCGCCATTTGAAAAGAGATGTAGACCAATTTTAAGCTTTGGAATTATTAACGAGTGAATACCGTCACTGCCAAAACAATCTCCAACTAAATGCGCCCACCAACCGGTTAAAAAACCGATTGCCAAAATTTGAACGGTGTCAGATTGTTGGAATGAAAATGAAATAATACCTAGACTCATCACAATTGCATACTCTGGTGTATGAATTATCCCTCTATGTTTGACTACAGGTAACATCAGAAATCCCAATCCAGCAAAGGCAGTTATCCAATGCAAACCATACAAACTATACATAGCTAACAGAGTTATACCGACTCCACTTAAAACAATATTTCTCATATTGGCCAACATAAAAAATATCAAACTTCCCACAAGACATATCAGCGCATTTTTAGCAGCTGGTAGAACGCTTAAACGCCAGTCCCCTTCATATAATTTCAACGCCAGAAGGATTACCCCAACAACAAGCATTAATACTGAAACAAGTCTAAAGAACCGCCTTTTTTGTACAGAAAATTGAATATGTTGACTTGCGGTACTTGTTTTGTGATCTAAATCTGGTGCAAGTCCTCCTGTAATTGCAGCACCAACACTTAGTATAAGAAGAGGTCCAATATATTCGTGTGATGGGTTCCAGAGTTTGCTATGCAACGCTGTATAGAAGCTTAATGATCCTGCTATCGCAGCGAGAGCAACATGCCCTTTTTTATTCATATTTATCACCTCCCCCCATGTTTATTAGAGACGAAAAAAACGATCTCCCGATATTTGGAGATCGCTTTGACTATCAATTATTATCTTTGGATCATCCGGTCTCCCTAAATAGTATCCTTGTGCAAACCGCACGCCAATTTTCATTAGTTTCAATAATTGATTTTTTGTTTCAACTCCTTCTGCCACAAGCTCAATACCCAATTCAGAACACATATCAAGAATGTATTTAACAATAATTTCTATTCGGGGATTTGTATCCACTTGTTCGATTAATGTTAGATCCAATTTTAACCATGTGGGCTTGAACCAATCTAAAATTAGTCGATTAATATTTGAAAAACCAACCCCGAAATCATCTATAGCAAATCTAAATCCACGATTAGCAAGATCCATTAATGAATCGCGTACCGGATTAGTGATTTCCGTTACCTCAGATACCTCAATAATTACTTTATTGGGATCTATGTCAGCTAATATAATCCCACCATGTTCAAAAGTTTCAGAACGAATATTAATAAATAATTTCTGATCTGGCTTCAATAATGGAATTCCTTTATTGATAGACTCACAGATTGCCCATTTATCAAACTCCACTCTATTACCAGCATAATAATCAAATATTTCAGATGCTGTTTCTCCAGAAACACCACACACTGTAGATTCAAAACCTATATTTCGATCTATGATAATATCTCTAATTGGTTGAAAAAGAACCTTCTTTAACATATCCTCCCTCCTTAAATCACATATTAAAAAAGCCGAACTTCTTCTTGTATTTTTTTCCGGATATAACCGAACCCAATATACCCTCTAACACCTGATCACTATCTAGTTGTGTTTTATATACATCAGAATGCGGTGGAATTGAGAACACCAGCCGATCTTTCAAACAATCAGCCGTCTCTTCTCTACTACTTTCACTTGCAAGAGGCAATACAATTTTCCATCGATCTTGGCGTGTGGTTGAATGCCTTTGACAAAATTGCAGCAGTTCAACCATTCGCCATTCGGCACCAGAGGCACAAAGAATTGGAACCTTTGCTTGATTAAATAGTTTGAATGTGGCATCTGAATTTAGGCTACCTAAATCCATAACAAAAAAACGAAAGTTTTCAGTAGCAGCCTCCGCTAATTCTGAGGGTATCCCTGAGAAATAGGTTACATCATTAATTTCGAAACGCGATTTATTATTCACCTCACCCCGTTGAATATATTCTAAATACCTAAAACATGGTCTTGTTCCTCCTTCCCACAAAGCCACCTTTGTTTTAAAATTCTTCGCTAGAAAATTTGCTACAAGCAAAGCAGTATGTGTTGATCCAGCACCTTCATAGATTCCTCCCACAGCAATAACAATTGTCTCCTCACTGACATCATTCATTACAAATCGATTGTTAGGAATAGGAATTAACACTTCTTCTTTCGCAATGCCCATAATTGGCGAAACCTGAAGCTCAGATAATTTATCCTGCCAATCCAGCATAGTCCATACAGACGTTGCACCTTGAGAACTCCAATATCTCGTTTTATGTGCGGAATCTTCTGTACAAACCACAATTATTGGACAAAAAGCATCTTCAGCTGAAATTAAAGAGACTGCTTCGCTTGCCATAGACTCTTCAACTAGTAAATAATCAGGGCTTAATACTACTGTCAGTTCCTTTAACTCGTCCAAAGATTCACATTTGCGAATTTTTAGACTCGGAGAGTTTAATCTAGTAGGGTTTAAACCATACAACAAAACATTCAATTTCAGAGCACCTCCTAAATAAAATAAATACAAAAAGGGTCACCTAATTTGCTAGGTGACCCCTCTATCCATCTCTAATAGCTTAACACAGTTTTTATATTTCAACGTACTCAAAAAGTATGATAGAAGTATGATCTACAAATTTTATCTCTAATTGTTGTTCAGTTAGCTCCCTGTGCCTTGAATGGCTGAGTATTAGTGGGTTTCATTGGTGTCACACTACTCCTTATTGCCTGATAGGGTTTCAGGGATTACTATATCCGTTAAGTAATGCTCAATGCCTCTTGCTGTAGCCTCGACTTGACCAGGCGTTGTTTCATAATTTTCAGTGATATACTCCACTAAAAAGCGATAAAGTTTACTGTTTGACATGTTTACTTCCTCCTTAGTTACTGTAAATGTAATAGTTCAAACGAACCAATCGATGGCGCATTGATCCAAAGATCATTAATCGGTTACACGCAAGTTATTTAACAAAATAACCTAGCTGCTTAAGCAACCAGGCTGTAAAAATTTCGTTTGATTTATGCTAGATTTTTCCTTTCACTTCCGGATTTATTATTCGTTTTAAAAAGATCTATTTCTAGACCTTTTCTATTTTTACTTAACTGCACTCCTTCTTTGAGTCCTAACTCATAACATATATCTATCACTTCCCTGGTATGACTCAAAAATATATCTTCTAAGTTAAGTATGATTTCTGAAGGAACTGATGTTAACGATTGTATACTATCCATAAATTCCTTATATCGATATCCACCTTCGTTCTCCAGGATGCCATCAAATATTTTCGCAGTTCTCATTTCTATGACTTGCTGTATTATTTCCACTATTGCATTTCCCCTTCACATGATCACTTGTACCTAGTTAATTTAGCATAGAAACTTTGTGTAATATGTCGAATAATGAACGCCTATTTTGCAAATCAATACTAGTATCGATTTATCTTGTAATCTAAGCTCGACTTGTGGTAAAATTCATGATTTTTCCAAACAAAAAAAGCCACAGCATTTAGTGAGGCTTTTTGATCAAGTGATATACAATATCTTTTTTGTATTTTGCCATGTCAGTAGTTGACCCATCTAGGAAGTGCAAGATCAAAGCGAATTTATTTTCTTCTACATAATCCACAAAGTTCAGATTAACTAACTTACCAGTATCTAACATTAAGTAATCATTAAAGACAGCTCTGCATGCCTCTAGAGTTAACATCTCGCTGAAATTTCCGAACATTGTGTGAAACAGGGGAACATGATAGTTTTTTTTAGGTTCCCACACATCGATAAATTTAATGTGTTTTTTGTCGAAATATGTAACTTCCCCTGTTTCTTTCCCCTTCTCAACTTTTGTGCCTATCAAGAATTCATCTTTCGCTTGCAATAATCTACTATTGTTTTTCGAACAATCCTTTAAATTTTTCACAAGATTTCTCTTGTATTTTGCCATATTAGTAGTCGAACCGTCCACAAAATGGAGAGTGAGTGCAAATCTACTCTCAGTCACATCTATCACAGAATCCATATTAACCAACTTACCTGTATCTGCTTGCAGATATTTCGGAAAAGCTACTTTACATGCTTCCAATGTGGTTAATACCCCATACATTTCAGAGCCACTATGGAATCTAGGAACATGATAATTTTTTTTAGGCGACCATATATCAATATAATTTACACTCTTTCTCTCTACAAAAACTACGTTACCCGTTTCTTTTTCATTAGCAATTCCTATACCTAATATTAATTCATTATCCATTTTGACTCATTCTACTTTTTATCAGAAATCCCAATTAATAATTTCTTTAGATCTTCAGGCATCGGTTGATTTCCCAAAAAAGTTTTTTCTTTAGGTCCATTTTTAATTGCACTTTTTTCCAACATTACAGATATCTTTTTCATCAACATTTCCCCCATAATTTTCTAGCACCTCCTTTCCACGGCAGGATTAATATTGCTTGTAAGAAAAAAACCAATGAAACTGCAGATAATTGAATATAGAAAGCTATTATAACTAACGCTATAGATATTATTTTTGCTTTCCTCATCCATCCCTCAGGATGGATGTTACCAGTAAATACATTAGGTGCATAAAATAAATATATTATTAATGAAATACTTAATAAGAAATCAGTACCAAACGCACTCAGCCTAACCATAGGCACAAAAATAAAAATAGCTACAGAGCTTATAATACAAGACAAATAGCTTTTCATGTGAAGTCCACCTGAGTACTTTCTTATACAAACAAATGAAATCATTGCTACTGTCGAAAAAATTAAAGTACCATTTATGTAACTCAATAAGAGAGTCAATAAAATAATTATGTAATTATTCAATTTACGACCTATTTCATA
The DNA here is from genome assembly GCF_038006245.1 of Paenibacillus sp. FSL R5-0908. Taxonomy (NCBI): domain Bacteria; kingdom Bacillati; phylum Bacillota; class Bacilli; order Caryophanales; family Paenibacillaceae; genus Paenibacillus; species Paenibacillus sp. FSL R5-0908. The sequence goes on along the minus strand of NZ_JBBOUV010000002.1, from coordinate 9,948 downwards.
AGCCATAATATCAATACTAACAGTCACAGATTCAAATTGTTTTATCTTAGAAGCTATTAAAAGTGCCAATCTTTCAATCATCCTTGCTGATCTCTTTTCTGTGAAAAGTAATAAGATATGCTATAGACTATCAGAAATGATGGAATAAGAAAAAAAGCATAGAAGTTAAAAGTTATAACCAAAGCTAATGATACGCCTACTAGAGTTGATAAAGTGGTTAATAATAGAGCCTTGTTTTCCCCACTAAAATAATCCTCTTTAATGCTGAACTGATGCGGAGGTCTAATAATAAAAGAAAATCCCCATCCAAATAAATGAAATAAAAACGCCGCCAAATATGAGACGATAATAGATAGTATTTGAATTAACTGTATCTGGAGATCACGGGTTTGAAAGACTACATTATACTCTAAAGTTCCTGCGAAAATAAATCCATATAATATAAAGAGTTGAACTATAATATATGCATTTAGACTGGCACTGGTTATTAATGAACTATAAAACAGCTTTATTTTTAGACGATATCTAAAAAATAGAATGAAGAATATCACTTGTATAGGTAGATCTAATGTTGGTATACCTATGACTATTCTCATTAAATAAGAGAACAACGATACTCCTAAAGACATTAACGCTATGTCTTTTATGTATTCTCGAAATGGAAGTCTGTAAAGTTTAAGGGCTAAAATAATTACTGCAGATGCATCAAATACTCCTAATAATAAATAAATCATTGTGCTCAACTGATAAATCACTTCTCTCTATTTTTATGATTAACAAAACAATTATATAGGTCATTTGCACCATTTTGAACTATCATTTTTCACATATATCTCGGAAAAAAATTATAATTTGTAAGATTTACAAGTAACAGGTTCCGGAGTCTTCAGCTGCTTACCTAACTATCTGCAGGTTCCGGATCTGTGCATTGTTCCTGGCTAAGTGCCACAGCTTACCGCTGGATCCCCTGCAGCTGCAGCTCACGCTCTCCTGGATGCTGCTAGCCCAGGACCTTGTTACTGCTGGCATCGATCCGGAGTCTTCAGCTGCTCACCTAACTGTCTGCAGGTTCCAGATCTGTGCATTGCCCTGGCTAAGTGCCACCGCTCACCGCTGGATCCTCTGCAGCTCACGCTCTCCTGGATGCTGCTAGCCCAGGACCTTGTTACTGCCGGCATCGATCCGGAGTCTTCAGCTGCTCACCTAACTATCTGCAGGTTCCGGATCTGTGCATTGCCCTGGCTAAATGCTGCAGCTAATCGCTGGATCCCCTGCAGCTGCTACTCACGCTCTCCTGGATGCAGTCCAGCGCCCAGGATCACACTGAGTTACCTGAAGTTACGCAGATTCACATGAAATCTGCTTAAATAGCCTGATAGATTTGCATAAATTATTTCCATCACAACAAAAAAACCGCAAGCATTAAGCAGCGGCATTATTGCTATATTTATTTTATTTCATTGAACTTTTTACCATCCCAAATATATTTTTTCTTGGGAACATTAATCTTAGGAGCAACCTGTCTCCTTGCTCTAATTAAAAAGAATATTTCAGTTACTCCCAACGCAAACCCCACGCCAAAAACAATGTTTAACCATGTATCCATTCTGATACACTCTCCCGATTCAATATTACACTCCTTTATTCATTCTATAGTTCGGTGTCGTACTGCGTATCACCATTTAACTTCGATACCTTTAGTTACCCACATCTCAGATTCCAAGTCTTCCTTGACAGAACCCCTCGACGTTTCACCGTTATATGAATCTCTCATTACCTTAATCGCCTTGCGGTACGTATTGCATTCTTTATACAAAGGGCAATCTGATAATTTTATATATTTACCTGTTGCCCACTCATCATAAAGGCGTTTCAAAGCAATCTCATAAAAGGCGCTTAGACTATCAATTGCATGATCCATTCGTTTTCGCTCCTTTGGTATATGCATCATATTGTTCGGCCTCATCGGTTTGTGCAACATCCGTTTTAAAAACCATCATTCCATTTAAGGATAAGCCTAAAAAATCATTCGTTGTGTAAAACTGACCATCTTCAGCAATAAAGCCATTATGTACTTTACATATTTTCTTACCGAATTCTTCCCAGGCTTCCTTTGCTCCATGCTCATCGAAATCACTGCCCCATTCCCGTCTAGCCTTTGCAGATAGTTCTTCCCATTGCAAATATAAATGTTCAGCTCCATTTCCTATATCGCAAATTCTCTGCCACCCAGGATTAGCATGACACCATTCACTTGCAAGTTCTGCTGCTTTATAACCCATAGATATAATCCCCTTTGCTATATATTTCGTACTAAGCTCCATATATATTAAACGCTACGATAGCTGCTCTATAAGAATAGAAAAACTAGATCCTCCACAAAAAATGCCCCCACTATGTCACATTAATTGATTGTGTACCCTTTTGAAAGAGATCTACCAGGCTAGGCAAAAGAAAATAAAAAAGTTGCTAATGAACTCAGGCTGGCAAGTGTTTTCGCTGGAATTAAGCTTTTCCTTGTTCTTCATATACCTTATGAGCCGACCGGATCCATTTAAGTCTTTCCGGACCCTTTAAACCATAGGTTGTAAGGCAGAAATCAACGGCAGCTGCCAGCATTTCACCATTACTCAAAGAACCTTGCTGTTCTTTCCAAATTTTCAACCAATATTCATAAGAACCAACACTCATTTGATACACTTCCCTTATTCACTTTTATACTTCGCTATATGTGTCAAACATTCAGTGTCTTCGTACTGTTCACTATTTCGTTTCAGCTTTTTTAGGATTTTCGTATGCCTCTCTGATGAATCTCGTTATATGTTGGCAGGTTTCAGGTTCCATACCTGACAGCCAATCCAATGTACGAGCCTCTTCTCTTGTAAGCTTACGACCCATGCACTTTACAGCTGCATTCATCATTTCTTGGTATCTTGGGATTTGCCATTCTTCCAACTCAAACCCCGTATACGGCTTAGATTCATCATAATAATCCGTATCAATCCATATTTCCCGACCGCGATGATTCTTGCCTTTAAACTCAAGTTTCATATTTATTCTCCTTCGCTATATGCGATACGGTGTTCATGCTTTAGAGCTTTCCTCTAATCTTACATGCCTGTATAAAAACTTGAAAATGAGTGTCGTTCCATGTACTCAGACCACTATTAAGCCTAAATATTTCACCGTTATACATGTGCATCCCCGCAAATACCAAATGTTTGTATGGATCATCCATGTAAAAAATAGCATCGGATAATCTTTTAGTACTTTCATCATTCTCATCTTCCCAATGATGTACCCAATCAAAAGGAAGTTTTATGCTATGATCTTCAGGTATTCTCTTTAAAACTTCGGGTAACGCCAAGATATAACAAGCTACTTCATATTCAATACTGGGTAGGCTGCTTGCGTAGAAATTTAATAGAGATTCATAGTTCTTTCTATGGGCCTCATTAACAAAGAACATCAATAAACCCTCCCTCAAAGGTGAATTTCGCTAATCGCCTGATCAATTATGTCCTGATTTATCCCTATGTATCTCATCATGATGGATGGAGCTGAATGGTTAAATATTTCCTGCAGGAGAGCAACATCCTTTGTTTTCTGGTAAAAGTGAGTCTCATTATGAATATTCGATATTCATTTTGGACCTTTGTAAAGTGGCAATTCCAGTCCCATTAGCTCCATCTTGCTCCAATAGGATTCAGTCACTACTGCACGTAACAGTTCTGCGATATTAACGTTTCCACCGGATGCTTCAATATCATGTTCTAATGCCTTCCAAACGGATTCATGTAGTGTTAGATCAACGGACTTGGTAATCATTTATGCACGCTCCTTGTTCATTTTCTATACTTCGCTATATGCGTCAAACATTCAGTGTCTTCGAACTGTGCATCATGCCTTCTCAAATCCACCACAACTGACTAAGTCTTCTTCTAAAAATTCTGTTCTTGGTTCATGATAAAAAGGCTTAGATGTACAACAACGTTTTTCATCTTTCATATAGAAGAACCTACATTCCTCGCATCTATCAACATTTGCATCTGGACCTTCGTTATATATCTCAGCACAGTTCTTACTGTCTGGGAAAAAGAACATGCACGAATCGCCAGTTACTGAACATGTTGAACCGTTATATGCAGCTCAACCCACCTTATTCCCTCCATCGCCGTATGCGTCAACTTCGTACGGCGTAATAAAATTCAGTTCATAAAACGCCGCTTAAAAGTTCGGATCATATCTTTTTCATCTATCGTAGCGTGATTTGTGCAATATAAATATTGTTCACCCTGTTTCCATTCTTCATAAATATTATCTTTATACTTTTCACGGTCTGTCCAAATCTCAAATGATAGTGTTTTATACTCTTTGTCACCTAACATTACAGATGATTCAACTCGCACAAGCAAATTATTTTCATACTCCATGATTATCGTTTTAATTTCATCCATTTCCATGCACGCCCCTTTTTATTTAGTTTCTTCGCTATATGTGTCCTCTAACTAGTAAACTCGTAATATGCATTAAGCTTCAATCACTACATCATCGAATCTAGCGTCTTCTTTCTCCAGTTCGGCGAGTGACTTTCCTTCCGACTTTTCAGCACACGGATCACAGATATCCGTATAGAATGCTTCGTAATGGTCGAATAGGTTGCCACATTTGTTGCATGTATTCATTTATTTCAACTCCTTATCCCTCTAGCCATCATCCAGCGGTTAACAATCCCTTGACCCATAATAAAGTTGAGTGTTCAACATCCTTAAGAACTAAATTATATATTTGACTCTTCGTATTCCTTAACACGCCTATAGAAAGTAGTTCTTCCCATACCTACCATTTTCATAGCTGCAGTAGCTGTTATACTCCCTTCCTTCCATTGATTGTACACATCCAAAAATTTAGAATTGATTTCCTTCTTTGGTCTTCCGAAGGTTACGCCGGCTTCTCGCGCAACGTCGATACCCTCCGCTTGCCTTTGTCGATTTTTCTTACGCTCTTGTTCAGCCACGTAAGCAAGCATGCTTAGAAACTGATCTTCCAGTAGTTTCCCCAAATCTCCCATTTTCTTAAATTTTCGGCTATCGAACAAAATCTCATTGTCCAGGCAAACAATGTCCGCGCCGACCTCCCGCGTAATATATTTCCATTCGGAAATTATCCCGTCATAATCACGACCTAACCTATCTAACGCATCTAAGTACACCAAATCCCCCTCACGGATCATCAGGCGCATAGCTTGATAGCGTGGTCGCTCAAAATCCTTACCGCTTTGCTTTTCCACAAAAATAAACCGTTCCTCGATGCCCAACTGCCGAAACTTCACAAGTTGACGTTCCGGATTTTGATCTTTGGCTGATACCCGACCATATGCTATTTTCATTCCAGAAAACTCCTTAGTTCGTTTCAAAATGTGTATGTATATTTTGGAATATTCCTAAAGTTATTATACCACATTTTGGAACACAATAATAGACGTTTTTATAGTGTTCACAAAAGCATGCTTTTACGGTCATTGAGAATTTCCAAGAATATAATCGCCAGCGTTGCATATCCGAAAATGAAGTTTCCCCCTGCTTGACTACAAAGTATCGACATCGAAATTCCCAGAACCGGAAATAGTTCCTCTACAGGATGCGAGAATAATTCTATGTCAGCTGCTAAATTCTTGATTGTCACCTGAAAAGTCCATTAGAAATGGAAAAAAGCAACTCTTGCCAACCAATAGCTGGCGAGAGTTGCTTTTTTATTTCATTATCCTAACGAAAATGCAATCCAAACTACAGGGCACAATTAAGTCACACCGAATTATTCTAAGGGGCTTGAAAGTTTAGCAAATGCAGGTTTGTCAAATCTATCTCCTTGTATGAGCCATTTTCCGTTTTCATTAAATAAAGTTAAAGTCCCTTGTAACGGTACTCGATTACTTTCCTTATTCTCCTGATCCAATAAGATAAGGTCAGCTGTATAGATCAATTCAACCATATCTTTTTTCTGATTTGAAACCGTAAATTTTAGATTTTCTGATGTTACCGATGCCTGTTGTGCTTCTGCTACTTGTAATACCATAATTGTGTAGCGCGTATCCACGGCTTTTTCGGAAAAACCTTCTGTAAAGAATGATTTCATTTCTTCAGTTCGCTTTTGAATTGACTCTTCAGACAACAATTCATCAGAAGCTGTAACATTGTATTCTATATTCTTGTATATTTCGGCAACCTTAATGGCTTCATTTACGGCTTGTTCATCTGAAACAGAAGATGAGGGGTTCTGCGTAGCTGCTTGCGGTTCTCTTGTTGCTGCTTCTTCATCTGGAGCGACAGATGATGTGGGCGAGTTACCTGAAGCTGCGTTCGGGTCATTTGTGGGTGCTGCTTGACTGCATCCGGTCATTAGGACTACAGATAGCAGAGTCAAATAAAATAACCATTTCACTTTCTTCATTGTCTTAATTCCTCCTCCTTTTAGGATAACCTTACCATATATTACTTATTTCATCCAATTTAGTTCCGTAAATTTAAAGGTGGCTAAAATTTTTTAAAGTAACTGGTTGTATTTTTTTCTCATGAGATCTCTTTACTTAGTACAAGCACGATCAACTTCGGTTGACGTTCTTGAAACTAAATTGTATAGGAGAGATTACAATGGCTGAAAATCCATGTCCGGTCTACGGTAATGGTCACCACATGAAACCTTCGGGGTTGTCGCCCCGGGTAGTGGACCAAAATGGGAATAATGTTTCTGAACTTGCTGGCGGTTCTAAATACGAGTGCACGGGTTGTCATGAGTACATGATTGTAGCTGGGAAGCCTGATTACGGTCCTGGTTGGGCAGTTGATCATTATGTAACTCAGGGTGGCGTCATTTCTGCTCAAGGGCAAGCTGGGGTTTGGGTATTCACAATTAATAGAAGCTATCTTCGATATACTTCAGCTTCTACATTACCGGGGTACCTGTTCGTTTATTAAACTAATTTTAAAAAAGCAACTTGTTCTTTCGAGAGCAAGTTGCTTTTTTTTTTAGATTATATCGTCAATCGAATAGATGGTATAATAAAATGGGAACATTTGTTCTATTTAGGTTGTTTTTTTCTCCACTTACATCTCTTTATATAAAAAGGAGGGATTACACTTGTTAAGGAATGATTATCCAGAAAATAAAGAGGATAAAGATATGACCCTAGAAAAAAGATTTGTTGGCTATATATCGAGTCTGCTGCACTATAACTCAATTTATTTTGATAAAAAGAATAGGAAACACAATGAGCGCTTTTCAATGGTCTTGGATGAATCCGATTACTTGAATCATCCCGCCGAAAACAGCGTTGAATATTCAGATAATTTCTTTGAAGAGTTAGAGAACCAGATTAGCGATCCTTCTCTGTATGCTGCGTTTATCAACCTCACTGAGCGAGAACGCGAAATACTAAACTTTTCCATCGTACAGAATATGAAGGATAAAGAAATTGCCAATAAGTTAGGCGTATCTCAGCAGAGTATTTCTAAAACGAAAAAGGTTGCCTTAAAAAAATTACGAGAATCGATAAATAGAAAGGAAGGGAAAACAGATGGATGATGTTCCGTCCTGGGGACAAATCATTGCGAATGTTGGATTTCCGATAGGAGTAACTTTTTATTTGCTTATTCGATTTGAGAAGAAAATAGATGTACTGAGTGAGACAATGGGCAAACTCATTGAAGCTATTAAAAACAGTTCAACAGGAGGTCGAAAATGAACCAAGTCCATTTATATGAATTGATCGCACAAGCACAAGAAAATGACAAGCAAGCTATGATGGAAATTATCTATAGATTTGAACCCAAAATAAAAAAATCATTGCATCAAACCAGTTTTCAGAACCGGGATGATCTAAAGCAGGAGTTGATAGTCAAATTTATTGAAGTGGTTCATACTTTCAGTTTAGACGATGGGAAATTAGAGGTGATTTCCCAATGACATACGTTCTTATTTCTGCTGGGCTATTAGCTATTTCTGTTCTCTCAGGAGTGCTGATGAATTTTAAGAGTCAGTGGATCATTCATAATCATTTTAAAATTGTAGCGTTAAATATGAGTGTTCTGCTAACTTTTACGGTTATCGAACTCATTCCCTTAGCAGTTGATTTTTCACATGTTGGGCTTATTTTTATTGTTCTGGGAATTTTAATTCCCCTTCTCTTTCATCATAATGGACATAAACATGAAGAGGAACAGAAGTCGAAGTTGTCTATCAAATTCATGATGATGGGTGCATGCATCCATAGCTTTGTAGATGGAATGATTATAGCTACTGGATTTCTGGTGGATGAACATACGGGGATTGTGATAATTTCATCTATGCTTCTACATAAACTCACAGAAATAATTATGTTCTCGCTAATATTGTGTACGCTGGTTCGTGATTCATTCAGGCTGATTATATATTTAGTCAGTTTGAGTTTTTGTACGATACTAGGGATGATGGTTACTGCTGGTTTTATTGGCAGGCTTGAAAATATTGAGACCATTTCAGGTATAGCCATTTCACTTTCTGCTGGCATTTTCATATTTATGGCGCTAACAGCACTATCCAAGGTTGTGGAGTGTTCCAATTTAAAATATGCAAACTTCTATCCTTTTGTCGGCTGTGCTCTCTATTTTGGTCTTCATATCTTTCTCCATTAAGCTGATAATGAAATCGATTCATGAATGTGAGTACCTATGCCGGCGAATTTACATTTGAGGAATGGCTATAGGGTGGATTTTTGTACAAAACGATCTGTAGAGGTTCCCACTGTGGCAGATGCGAAGCAGCTCGTAGATTCCTTGTTCGTCACCTGATAGTACCCAGTGCATTTGAACAAAAATGTATGTTATACTTAAATTAGTAAGAGCGTTGTTTAATTTTTTCACAATAAATGGTTCTGTGTATATTTTATTAGCTTATGGGAGCACACTGTCAACAAGATTGTTTATTATCTTGGGGGTAATGAAATGTGTTTCAATGAGGAGGAAAATGATATGAGTACTGTTCAAGAAAGACTTAGTATTGCTAATGAAAAAGTGGATTCTGTAATTGACGATCTCTGGGCCAAAGGTGAAAAGAACTTAAAGAGATTAGAATCCGAATTCAAAAATCGAGTAGAGGGGAGCAAAAAGGATTAGCTACTTGCTAAATGTAGCATTCCCAATCTATGTACCATAATCGCGGAGATTTATATACAGTCCTTTATCCTTTTGATGATATGGACATTGAGAAATTAAGACCAGCTATAATCTTAGAAACCAAGGATAATCATTCTCTTGTCATTAAAGTAACCTCGCATGAGGAACGGAAAAATGATGGTGGGGATGTAAGTATCATCCATTGGAAAGAGGCTGGTCTTAGTTCTCCTTCTGTCGCAAGATGTTCTGACTTTGTTCCACTGCATCATGATAAAATCAAAAAATTTCTTGGTACACTACGACCTGAAGATATGATCAACGTTCTTGAAAAAATCTATCGTGACAGATAAGAAATAATACATACGCATAAAAAAGAAGCTAGCTGAATTCAGCTAGCTTCTTTTTATGTTCCCTAATATTGCTTAATGCAGTCCATGGTTTTGTTTATTTTGCTTTATAGCCTTCTTTTAACCTTTCTGCTACTTTCTCACGAAATACTGAAAAAGCAGTATCTTTATTATCTCCTTGATACCACATGTCTGTTATGATCCTAGAGGTTTCACTAGACCAACCCACCGTCCATATACCCGATATTTCATTAATGACCAGATAACCAGATTCTGAACCCCTTGTCATTCTCCATTCAAAATCATTAGTACTCATTCCGTCCCCGCCTTTATCTCTGAATATTTAGGGTTATATTGATTCAATCGGTGTAGACCATACGGGATCCACTACAGCTGTAGCTCATGCTCTCCTGGATGCAGTCCATCGCCCAGGATCTTGTTACCGCCGGCGA